>DASQFA010000425.1:0-3967 GCA_035633375.1 Rubrivivax sp. | reverse complement strand
ATGCAGCACGCGCAGCGCGCGTGGACGGGCCGGATCGCTCATGCGACGAGTATCGCCGAGCCCCTGCCGCGGTCTGTCTTGACGGGGTGCCAAAGAGTGCGATCTTTCACCGGCAGATCGCTCCGGCTTCGACCCATTGCCCTGCCACGCGGGTGTGCAGCCCGCAGCAGGGCCGGGATCGAGTGACGCGTGCCAGACCTGGTAACGAGCAGCCAGCCCAGCCGCCTCACTCAGCGGCGCTGCGCAGCGTGTCCATCACCGGGCGGCGCAGCACTTCGCGCAGGCCCCACCAACCGGCGGCCAGCGCCAGCGCCGCACCGGCCAGCGCGCCCAGCAGCGGCACCCAGGGCGAGGCGTTCCAGCTGAACTCGAAGGCATAGCGCGCCATGGCCCAGCCCACCAACATGGCCGCCAGCGAAGCCAGCAGCCCAGCCAGCGCGCCCACGCCGAGCAGTTCGGTACGCTGCACGCGCGCCAACAGCTTGCCGCTGGCACCCATGGCGCGCATCAGGCCGAACTCGCGCGTACGCGCCTCGCGTGTGGCGCTGACGGCGGCAAACAGCACCACCAGCCCGGCCGCGAGCGTGAAGGCGAAGAGGAACTCCACCGCGCGCACCACCTGGTCAAGCACACGCTGCACCTGGCCGATCGAGGCCGAGATGTCGACGTTGGTTATGTTCGGGAAATCGCGGCTGAGCCGGTTGTCGAAGCCGGCCGTGGTGGGTGCACGAAACGCGCTGATGTAGCTGAGAGGCAGCCCGGGCATGTCGGCCTGCGGAAACATGACGAAGAAGTTGACGCGCATCGACGACCAGTCCACCTTGCGCAGGCTGGTGATGCGCCCTTCGCGCAGCTGGCCGGCGATGTCGAAGCCGAGACGGTCGCCGAGCTTCACGCCCAGCGTTTCGGCCAGGCCGTCTTCGACGCTGATGGCGTCGGGCTCTTCGGACCTCCAGCGGCCCGCGCTGAGCGTGTTGTGCGCTGGCAGGCGTGCATCGTGGCTGAGGTTGAACTCGCGCTCGACCAGCCGTTTGCCGCGCTCATCGCCCATGCTGTCGGCGTTGACCGCCTGGCCGTTGATCGACACCAGCCGGCCACGGATCATGGGGAACCAGTCGTAGCGCTGCACACCCGCATCGGCCAGCACCTTGCGGAAGGCATCGGCCTGGTCGGGCTGCAGGTTGATGACGAAACGGTTCGGCGCATCCGGTGGCGTGGCCTTGCGCCAGCTGTCGATCAGGTCGGTGCGCAGCAGCACCAGCAGCACCAGCGCCAGCATGCCCACCGCCAGCGCCGACACCTGCAGCACGGCAAAGGCCGGCCGCGCGGCGATCTGGCGCGTGGCCAGCACCAGCCAGCGTGGCGCACGCGCCTCTGGCACGGCGCGCTTGAGCAGCATCACCGCCAGCCAGGACAGCAGCGCGAACAGCGCGATCGCCGCGGCAAACCCGCCCACCGCGATGAGGCCGAGCTTGAGGTCGGCCGACACCGCCAGCAGCAGCGCGACAAAGCCGGCCGTGCCCGCCGCCAGCACCAACGCCGACGAGGCCTTGAGCGCACCGACATCGCGGCGCATCACGCGCAGCGGCGGCACGCGCGCCAGCTGCAGCACCGGCGGCAGGCCGAAGCCGAGCAGCAGCGTCATACCCACGCCCATGCCGAACAGCGCCGGCCACAAGCTCGGCGCGGGCAGGTCGGCGTTCACCAGACCGGCGAGCAGCCAGACGAAGACATGGTGCACCGCGAAGCCGAGGGCCACGCCGGCCGCGCTGGCCAGGGCACCCACACCGGCGAACTCCAGCGTGTAGGCGCCGGCGATACGTGCCTGCGACAGCCCGAGCACGCGCTGCATGGCGCAGTCGTTCAGGTGGCGCTGCGCGAAGTCGCGCGAGGCGATGCCCACCGCCACCGCGGCCAGCAGCGCCGACAGCAGCGCCACCAGGTTGAGGAACTTCTCCGCGCGGTCCAGCGTCTGGCGCATCTCGGGCCGGCCGCTTTGCAGCGACTCGACGCGCACGCCGCGCAGCGGCGTCGACTTGATGCGCTCTTCGGCCCAGCCGATGTAGTCGCGCAGCACCGCGTCGCGGCCGGGCGGCGCGGCCAGCGCCAGGCGGTAGCTGACGCGGCTGGCCGGCTGCACCAGCCCGGTCTGCTCGAGATCGGCCTGGTTCAGCATGACACGCGGCGCAAAGCTCATGAAGCCGGCGCCACGGTCGGGCTCGATGACCACGATCTGCGTGATCGCGAAGGCGGCATCGCCAAGCAGCAAGTCGTCGCCGATGTTCAGCTGCAGGGAGTCGAGCAGCGCCGCATCCACCCACACCGTGCCGCGTGCCGGTGCACCGGCCACGTTGCGCTCGGGCGCATCGGGCGCCGCCTTCAGGCGCAGCTGCCCGCGCAGCGGATAGGCCTCGCTCACCGCCTTCACCGCCACCAGGCGCGAGGCGCCGCCGAGTTCGTCGGGCGCACGGCCCATGCTCGGGAAACCGACGCTGGTGGCCACCTGAAGACCCTGCTCACGGGCGCGCTGCATCAGTTCGGGCGGCGTCGGCTTGTCGCTGCCGACGATAGCATCGCCGCCGAGCAAGGCGCTGGCGTCGCGCGACAGGCCGCTGTTCAGCCGGTCGGCAAAGAAGCCGACGGCGCTGAGCGCGGCCACGGCCAGCAGCACCGCCAGCGCAAGCAGGCGCAGCTCACCGGCGCGGAAATCGCGCAGCGTCTGGCGCCAGGCCAGTGCCGCGATCGAGGGAGGTCGGTTGACGGGTTCGTTCATCGGCCGACACGGTACCTCATGCCGGCGCTCGAGGCGCACGTGGGGTTGAACACCGCATTCACCCGGCCTGAAGCTGCCGGCGTGCGGCAACTGTTCCAATGCTTCGATGGACGCGCGACACATCAGCCCGATCTTCATCTCTCACGGCTCGCCGATGACGGCACTGCAGCCGCGCGCGGCCGGCGCCTTCATGCAGCGGCTGGGCCCGGCCATCGACACGCACTTCGGCCGGCCGAAGGCGGTGCTGGCCATCTCGGCGCACACGCTGGCGCGCGTGCCGGTGCTGCTGGCGGCGTCGCAGCATGCAGCGGTATACGACTTTGGCGGCTTCGACGACAAGCTCTACACGCTGCGTTACGACGCACCCGGCGCGCCCCAGCTGGCAGTCGAGGTGCAGACACTGCTGCAAGCTGCCGGCATCGAGGTGCATCGGCTCGAGCAAGGTGGCCTGGACCACGGCATCTGGACACCGCTGCGCTACATGTGGCCGGCGGCCGACATTCCCGTGCTGCCGCTGGCCTTCGTGCCCAGCTGGAGCCCGCGGCAGCTGTTCGACTTCGGCGCTGCGCTGGCGCCGCTGGCCGCACAAGGCGTGCTGATCATGGGCACCGGCAGCATCACGCACAACCTGCAGCGCGTGTTTGCTGGCGGCTTGAACGCCGATGCCGATGCGATCGAGATCGCCGAAAGCGCGGCCTTCCGCCAATGGATGCTGCAGCGCAGCCAACAGCGGGACTGGGACGCATTGTTCGGCTACCGCCAGGCTGCGCCGCATGCCGTGGACATGCACCCTACCGACGAGCATCTGCTGCCCTGGTACGTGGCCGCCGGCGCCGGCGGGCGCGACGCCGTGCCGCTGCGCTTGCATCAGAGCCTGACCTACGGCAGCCTGGGCATGGACATCTACGCCTTCGGGCCACAGGCCGCAAGCTTGCAGTCCGCACAGGACTTGAGCACGATGTCGTCAGGCTGATGCCCGGACGACGCCCTGTCGGCCAGCGCGTCGGGGCTGCTTTCGGCGCATAGCCGCCGCTCGCGAAACACCGAATTCATTCACCGCAGAGCAGCGGAGGACGCAGAGTTGGCGCAGAGGAAATGCAATGGATTCAAATCGTTTCCTGGATTTCTCTGCGAACCTCTGCGTCCTTCGTTCCTCTGCGGTGAAGGCTGCTTGTATTCGGCGGCTTTGCGCCG
>DASQFA010000424.1:0-4762 GCA_035633375.1 Rubrivivax sp. | reverse complement strand
CGAGCAGCACGCCCGCGCCTTCGAGCACGGCGAACCAGCGGTCCACGCCGGGATAGGCCGAGAAGGCTGCGTTGCGGTCGATGTCGGCGACGCTGATGCGCAACTGCCAGTCGTGCGGCTGCGGCCAGGCAAGCAGCTCGCGGGTGCGCCCGGCACCGTTGCGCCAGGGTTGCGCTTCGACCTGTTCGCAACGCACCCGATGCAGGCTCATCGTGCCTGCCAGAGCAGTGGGAACAGCGCATGCACCATCGGTGCACCGGCCGGCAAGCTTTCGGCCAGGCCGGGAAAATCCGGTGAGGTGGCCCAGCGCCGCGGCGCATGGCGCATGTCGTTGCCGAGAAAGCGCACCGAGAACACCCGCCGCCTGCGGTCGGCATCGACCCCGCCGGCGGCGTGCAGTGCCAGCATGTGGAAGCAGACCACGTCGCCGGGTTCGACCGCCCAGCCCAGGATCGGCTGCTGCGCGCGCGTGCCTTCGATGTCGGGCAGGTCGGCGAGGCTGCCTTCGGGGAACCACTTGGCCTGGCTGTCCATGAAACTGCGCGGCATCAGCCACGGCCCGCGCTGCGAACCGGCGACGAACTCCAGTGTCGAGTGCCGGGGCACCGGATCGACGGCGATCCACATGCTGCAGTTGAGCAGGCCTTCGACGTTGTAGTAGGGCTGGTCCTGGTGCCAGGGCGTGGGCGTGCGCGTGCCCGGCTCCTTGGTCAGCATGTGGTCGTGGTACAGGCGGATGGCGTGGCTGCCGGTGAGCCGCCCCGCCGCCGCGGCCAGCGGCGAATCGAAGATCACGCGCCGATAGGCCGGGTTGTGCTGCCAGTTGCAGAAATCCTCGATGAAGAAGCCCGGGTCGCCTGGGCGGCTGGCGACCTTGGCGCGTGGGCTGGGCCGGGCCAGGTTGGCGTCGATGCCTTCGCGCAGCAGTGCCACCTCGTGCGGTGACAACAGCTGCCGCACGCACACCGCGCCGTCGCGACGAAAGGCCACGGCAAGCTCGGGGGTGACGCACCGGCGCGCGCGCTCTTCGTTGGACAGGGCAGGCGTCATGGCCTGAATTCTCCCTGCAACAGGTAGCGCGTGCCGGGGTGCACCAGGCGCGCCAGGGTGATCGGCACGTCCTGGCTCGTGGTGCGCCGCACCACCACCAGGCACGGGGTATCGCGGCGGATGCCCAGCAGCTTGGCCTCGGCCACGGTGGGCAGCGCGGCCTCGATCGAATACTGCGCCTGCCACAGCGGTGCCACCTGCAACAGGTATTGCGTGGGCGTGATCTGCGTGAAGTCGCAGTGCAGGTAGTCGGGCGCGGCCACCGGGTTGACGTAGCGGTCCTCGCATTGCAGCGGCACGCCGTCTTCGAAGTGCACGATCAGGGTGTGGAACACCGGGGCGCCTGCGGCCAGGCCGATCTGCGCTGCCAGGCTGCCGCTGATGCGTTCCTTCTTCGCCAGGTGCACCTCGGCGTGGTGCTGATGGCCACGCGCGGTGATCTCTTCGTGCAGATCGCGGATGTTCAGCCGCGACGCCACCCGCGCCAGGTGCGCGGCGAAAGTGCCCACACCCTGCACGCGCTCGATCAGGCCTTCGGCACGCAACTCGTTCAGCGCGCGTGTCACCGTCATGCGGCTGACGCCGAACTGCGCTACCAGTTGCGCATCCGACGGCATCGGCGCGCCCGGCGGCCAGCGCCCGCGCGACAACTCGTCCTTCAGGTGCTGCTTGATGCGTGCATAGGGCGCCGCGGGAATTGCCGCCTGCGGCGTTCGAGACCTAGGGAAAACCAGAGTGCCCATGGCTGAAAATCTTACTTGCATAGGCTTGTCTAGTCAAGTAGAGTCTGGGCACTGATCAAGACCTTTGCGAGGCCTTCATGTCCGACCTGTCCACCGTGCGTCAACTGGCGCAACCGCATCCGGTGCGTGCGCCGCGCGGCACCGCCATCAGCTGCAAGAACTGGCTCATCGAAGCCGCTTACCGCATGCTGCAGAACAACCTCGACCCCGAGGTCGCCGAGAACCCCGACGCGCTGGTGGTCTACGGCGGCATCGGCAAGGCCGCCCGCAACTGGGACTGCTTCGAGGCCATGCTCCAGGCGCTGCGCGCGCTGAACGAGGACGAGACGCTGCTGGTGCAGAGCGGCAAGCCGGTGGGCGTGTTCCGCACGCATGTGGACGCACCGCGCGTGCTGATTGCGAATAGCAATCTCGTGCCCAAGTGGGCCACCTGGGAACACTTCCACGAGCTCGACCGCAAGGGCCTGATGATGTACGGGCAGATGACCGCGGGCAGCTGGATCTACATCGGCAGCCAGGGCATCGTGCAGGGCACCTACGAGACCTTCGTCGAAGCCGGGCGGCAGCACTACGGTGGCAGCCCGCACCCGAGCGCCGGGCCGTCCCAAGCCGGGCGCGATCCCCTCGGGGGATCGGGCGGCGAACCCGGCGAACGAGGGGCCCACTGGATGGGCCGCTGGATCCTGACGGCCGGCCTGGGCGGCATGGGCGGCGCGCAGCCGCTGGCCGCCACCTTTGCCGGCGCCTGCAGCCTGAACATCGAATGCCAGCAGTCGCGCATCGACTTCCGCCTGCGCAGCCGCTACCTGGACGAGCAGGCCACCGACCTGGACGACGCACTGGCGCGCATCCGGAAGTACTGCGCCGAAGGCAAGGCGGTGTCGATCGGCCTGCTCGGCAATGCGGCACAGGTGCTGCCCGAGCTGGTGAAGCGTGCGAAGTCGGACAAGGACGCAGGCGGCATGAAGCCCGATCTGGTGACCGACCAGACCAGCGCGCACGACCTGGTCAATGGCTACCTGCCCGCCGGCTGGAGCGTGGAGAGCTGGAAGGCCGCGCAGGCCGATGCCGGCCAGCATGCCGCGCTGCGCGACGCGGCGGCGAAGAGCTGTGCGGTGCACGTGCAGGCGATGCTCGACTTCCAGGCGATGGGCATCCCGACGGTGGACTACGGCAACAACATCCGCCAGGTGGCCTTCGACGCTGGCGTTCAGCGCGCCTTCGACTTCCCGGGTTTCGTGCCGGCCTACGTGCGGCCCCTGTTCTGCCAGGGCAAGGGCCCGTTCCGCTGGGTCGCTTTAAGCGGCGACCCGGACGACATCCGCAAGACAGACGCGAAGATGAAGGAGCTGTTCCCTGCGGATGCCCACTTGCACCGCTGGCTCGACATGGCGGCCGAGCGTATCGCCTTCCAGGGCCTGCCGGCGCGCATCTGCTGGATCGGCCTGGGTGAGCGGCACCGCGCCGGGCTGGCCTTCAACGAGATGGTCAAGTCGGGTGAACTGAAGGCGCCGATCGTCATCGGCCGCGACCACCTGGATTCGGGCTCGGTGGCCTCGCCCAACCGCGAGACCGAAAGCATGCTGGACGGCAGCGACGCCGTGTCCGACTGGCCGCTGCTGAACGCGCTGCTCAACACGGCGGGAGGCGCCACCTGGGTCAGCCTGCATCATGGCGGCGGCGTGGGCATGGGCTACAGCCAGCACAGCGGCGTGGTCATCGTCTGCGACGGCACCGATGCAGCAGCCAAACGCATCGAGCGCGTGCTCTGGAACGACCCCGGTACCGGCGTGATGCGCCACGCCGACGCCGGCTACGACGTGGCCATCGCCTGCGCGAAAGAGCAGGGGCTGAACCTGCCGATGCTGAGCCCGGACGTGCCACCGTCCCCTGCGGACGGCCGCGCGCCTGCCGAAGGGCCCGGCGCCCACCAGCGCCGCGGCCTCGGAGGCTGAGCATGGAGATGATTCCGGGGCAGCTGTCGCTGGCCCAGCTGCGCAGCATCCACGCCGGGCTGCACAAGCTCGGCCTGCAGGCCACCTCGCGCGAGCGCATCCGCGCCAGCGCGGCGGTGGTGCAGGCGGCGGCGGCCGGCGATGCGCCGGTCTACGGCGTCAACACCGGCTTCGGCAAGCTGGCCAACCAGCGCATCAGCGCCGAGCAGCTCGACACGCTGCAGCTCAACCTGATCCGCTCGCACAGCGTCGGCGTGGGCGAGCCACTCGAGCCTGCCGTGGTGCGGCTGATGTTGGCGTTGAAGGCGGCGAGTCTGGCGCGCGGCCACTCCGGTGTGCGCGAGGACGTGGTCGACACCCTGATCGCCGTGCACAACGCCGGGCTCGTGCCCTATGTGCCGGCGCAGGGTTCGGTGGGCGCCTCGGGCGACCTGGCGCCGCTGGCGCACATGACACTGGCGCTGCTGGGCGAGGGCGAGATGCTGGTGACGGGCCGGCGCCGCCCGGCGCTGGCGGCGCTGGAGTCGGCCGGCATCGCGCCGCTGAAGCTGCAGGCCAAGGAAGGCCTGGCGTTGATCAACGGCACGCAGACCTCCACCGCGCTGGCGCTGCATGCGCTGTTTGCCTTCGAGCCGGTGCTGCAGGCGGCGCTGGTGGTGGGCGCGCTGACGGTGGATGCGGCGCGCGGCAGCGACGGCCCCTTCGACCCGCGCATCCATGCCTTGCGTGGCCAGCCTGGGCAGATCGACGTGGCCCAGGCCTATCGCGCGCTGCTGGCGGGAAGCCAGATCCGGCAATCCCACGCCAGCGGCGACGACCGCGTGCAGGACCCGTACTCGCTGCGCTGCCAGCCGCAGGTGGTGGGCGCCTGCATCGACCAGTTGCGCCATGCGGCCGGCGTGCTGCTGCGCGAGGCCAATGCCGTGACCGACAACCCCCTGGTGTTTGTCGACGATGCCGAAGACGCGCAAGCGCACCAAGCTGCCGCCGCGGAACCGGCTCTGCCGGGCCGCC
>DASQFA010000423.1:0-1608 GCA_035633375.1 Rubrivivax sp. | reverse complement strand
GTTCGCAGCCTTGAGCTTTTCCCATAGCTCCTGCATACGCGCCAAATCAGACTGGTCATCCGGTTTTTGCGGAGTGCTTAGCTGCGAGTTTACGGTTCGTCTTCTGAGTTCTTTTTCGATCCACGACATGGTGTGTAGATGCAATACTGTTCAGATACGTAGCACCGGTGTCGGCTGATGCCGCTGGTGCAGCAGTTCGCCGCGATGGCGCACGTTGAAGTTGCTCATTTTGCGCTTGACCCCGCGCGGGTTGAAGCGTCCTCGGCTGCTGACGCAGCGGCCGAGGGCAATGGCGCCGAGCAGCGCATCGCGCCACTGCGGCAACCGCTCAGGGGGGAACGGCCGCGGCTTGCGGCATCTTGCGCTTGATCACGCGCAGCGCGTGCGTGAAGCTCAGCCGATCGGGGTCGAGCCCGCGCGGCCAGGCTGCCTGCGTCATCAACTGGCGAATGGCGAAGTGCGCCAGCAACAACCCCCACAGCTCTTGCTGCACCAGATCGGGCGTCTTGCTGCGCAGCACCGTGCTGTTGGCGCGCAGGTGCGTCTTGAACTCGTCGAACACACTTTCGATCTCCCAGCGCTCGTGGTACAGCGCGGCCAACTCCAGCGCCGGTGCCCGCTCGGGCTCGAGCATGTTGGTCACCAGCCGGTAACTGTCCTGCACCGGCGTGGCCGAGTCGTGCAGCGTGTAGTCGATGACGCGCACGATCCGGCCTGCCCGGCGCTGACTGTCTGCACTGTCGAAGACGGTGCTGAGGTATGAGCCGTCGCTCAGCACCTGTTCGGCCGGCAGCTTCAGGTTGGATTTGACCCGCCAGGCCAGCTTGGCGCCGCTGGCGCAGGCGCTTGCCCACAGCTTGAAGCCGTAGAAGTTGCGGTCGGCCAACACCACCATGTCCGGCTGCAGCTTGGCCGGCAGCAGCTGCGCGGCCATGGCCTGCTCGCTGCGCGCGTAGGGCGCCACCTCGGCGGCCACCACCACATGCGTGCCGCACTCCACCAGGCCCAGCAAGCGCGCCTGGGGGAAGGCGGTTTGGCCGCGCGAGGCGCCCGGGTAGCCGAAGTACTCGGCGTTGGCCGCCTCGTCGGCCACGTCCATGCAACTGCCGTCCAGCGCCATGACACGAAGGCCTCGATACCACGCACCCGGCGCCCCCGGCGCGGCCAACGGCCGCAATACACGCTCGGCGAGCTGGCGCATGACCTGCGGGCCCAGCCGGGTGCGTGCCTGGGAGATCGCCGACTTGCTGGCCTGCACCGCGCCAGCCTCGCCGCCGCCCAGCCACTGCAGGCCTTCGCACACCACCCGCAGCACTTCCTCCAGCGGCGCCTCGCGCCACAGCGCCAGTGCCATCACGTAGTACACGACTGCCGGCGCCGGCAGCAATCGCTCGCGTTGACTGGCCTTGCCGGTGTCGGCCAGCACTTCCTCGATCAACGCGCGTGGACACACACTGGCCAACACCCCGGCACTGATCCGGTGTGCAACGTCCACCTTCGCCGGCAGCGCCTTGCGGGTTCTCGCCATCGTCCATGCCCATCGCAGCTTCGATGGACACGAAGTATCAGCGATATTCCTCTATCTGAACAGTATTGCTTCTAGCGGGC
>DASQFA010000422.1:0-7051 GCA_035633375.1 Rubrivivax sp. | reverse complement strand
CTGGCGCTGGAGCAGTCTGCGGGCCTGGTCATCAGCCCGGGCATGGGGTTCCGGTTGACGGCGGTCATCAGCCTGGTGGCGGGAACGATGTTCCTGATGTGGCTGGGCGAGCAGATCACCGAGCGTGGCTTGGGCAACGGCATCTCGATACTCATCTTCGCCGGCATCGTCGCGGGGCTGCCGAGTGCCATGGCCGGTTTGTTCGAACTGGTGCGCACCGGGTCGATGAGCATCATTGCCTGCCTCTTCATCCTGGTCGTGGTGGTGCTGGTGACCTTTGTGGTGGTGTTTGTCGAGCGCGGGCAGCGCAAGATCCTCGTCAATTACGCCAAGCGCCAGGTGGGCAACAAGGTGTATGGCGGGCAGTCGTCGCACCTGCCGCTGAAACTCAACATGTCCGGCGTGATCCCGCCGATCTTCGCGTCATCCATCATCCTGCTTCCGGCCACCATCGTGGGTTGGTTCGCCACGGGCGAAGGCATGCGCTGGTTGAAAGACATCTCCGGCGCCCTGTCTCCGGGGCAGCCGATCTATGTGCTGCTGTATGCAGCGATGATCGTCTTCTTCTGCTTCTTCTACACCGCGCTGGTATTCAACAGCCGAGAGACCGCTGACAACCTGAAGAAGAGCGGCGCCTTCATCCCCGGCATCCGCCCGGGCGAGCAGACGGCCAAGCATATCGACCGCATCCTTTCGCGCTTGACGCTGGTGGGCGCGATCTACATCACGCTGGTGTGCCTGCTGCCCGAGTTCCTGGTGCTGAAGTACAACGTGCCCTTCTATTTCGGCGGTACCTCGCTGCTCATCATCGTGGTGGTGACGATGGACTTCTGGGCCCAGGTACAGAGTTACGTCATGAGCCAGCAATACGAGTCGCTGCTGAAGAAGGCCAACTTCAAGGCCAGCTGAAAGACAACGAACGAGGCACATGTCCAAAGACGACGTCATCCAGATGCAAGGCGAGATTCTCGAGAATCTGCCCAACGCCACCTTCCGCGTGAAGCTGGAGAACCAGCACGTGGTGCTCGGGCACATCTCGGGGAAGATGCGCATGCACTACATCCGCATCCTGCCGGGTGACAAGGTGACGGTGGAACTGACGCCCTACGATCTGAGCCGTGCTCGCATCGTGTTCCGCGCCAAATAGGCAAGCACCCGCTGAAGATTAGGTCAAGGAGAAGAGCATGAAAGTCGCTGCATCGGTGAAGAAGATGTGCCGCAATTGCAAGGTCATCCGCCGCAAGGGCGTGGTGCGGGTGATCTGCACCGACCCGCGTCACAAGCAGCGCCAGGGCTGAAGCCCGGGGCTGATCGCAAGGCATTCAAGGATTCAAGATGGCACGTATCGCTGGTATCAACATTCCGCCGCACAAGCATTCCGAGATCGGCCTGACGTCGATTTTCGGCATCGGGCGCCCCACCGCGCAGAAGATCTGCGAGGTCGTCGGCATCCCGTACTCGAAGAAGATCAAGGACCTGAGCGACGGTGATCTCGAGAAGATTCGCGAGGAAATCGGCCGCCTCACGATCGAAGGCGATCTGCGCCGCGAGATCTCGATCAACATCAAGCGATTGATGGATCTGGGTTGCTACCGTGGGCTGCGTCATCGCCGCGGCCTGCCGCTGCGCGGCCAGCGCACGCGCACCAATGCGCGCACCCGCAAGGGCCCGCGCAAGGGCGCTGCGGCGTTGAAGAAGTAAGCCCGAGCCCCCTCAAGCTGAACTGGAAGTCAAGACATGGCCAAAGCACCTGCCAATACCGCCGCACGGCGCGTGAGCAAGAAGGTCCGCAAGAACGTCGCGGACGGCATCGCTCATGTGCATGCGTCGTTCAACAACACCATCATCACCATCACCGACCGTCAGGGCGGCGCGCTGGCCTGGGCATCGAGTGGCGGCCAAGGCTTCAAGGGTTCGCGCAAGTCGACGCCGTTTGCGGCGCAGGTAGCCGCCGAAGTGGCCGGCCGGGCGGCGCAGGAGCAAGGCATCAAGAACCTCGACGTGCGCATCAAGGGCCCGGGTCCAGGGCGCGAATCGTCGGTGCGCGCCCTGGCAGCACTGGGCATCCGCATCAACCTGATCTCCGATGTGACGCCGATTCCGCACAACGGCTGCCGGCCGCAGAAGCGTCGTCGCATCTAGGCACGCCGGGCTGCCGTTTCGGGCGGCAGTCTATAATGGAAGGCTTTTCTCCCGCACGCTGATCGGCTGCCACTGGCCGCGATTGGCGGCACTCCCCGAAGTGCCAGTGAACCACCGGCACTTCCACAAGCCCACTGTCTGAGCGACATCAAGAACACCGCCAGACTTGCGCGGCGTGCCCTATCGGCCGGCCGCGTCAGACACCGATCGAAGGACATCTCGTGGCACGTTATCTCGGACCCAAGGCCAAACTGGCCCGCCGTGAAGGCACCGATCTCTACCTGAAAAGCGCGCGCCGGCCGATCGGCGACAAGGCGAAGTTCGACAGCAAGCCCGGCCAGCACGGCCGTACCAGTGGTTCGCGCACCAGTGATTTCGGCCTGCAACTGCGCGAGAAGCAAAAGGTCAAGCGCATGTACGGCGTGCTGGAGCGCCAGTTTCGCCGCTACTTCGCCGAGGCCGAGCGCCGCCGCGGCAACACCGGCGCGAACCTGCTGTTCCTGCTGGAGTCGCGTCTGGACAACGTAGTCTATCGCATGGGCTTCGGCTCGACGCGCGCCGAAGCGCGCCAGCTGGTGTCGCACAAGGCGGTGACGGTGAACGGCCAGGTGGTCAACATCTCGTCGTACCTGGTCAAGGCAGGCGATGCCGTGTCGATCCGGGAGAACGCCAAGAAGCAGCTTCGCGTGCAGGACTCGCTCAAGCTGGCCGGCACCATCGGCATGCCCGACTGGGTGCAGGTGGACGCAGCCAAGATGGAGGGCGTGTTCAAGAAGGTGCCCGACCGCGACCAGTTCGGTGCCGAAATCAACGAATCGCTGATCGTCGAGTTGTATTCCCGCTGACGACGCGCACGGCGCGCCGGCGCGCTTGCCGGCGTACCGAAATCCAGCGCTCCGATTCGCCGGGCACGGGGCGCCCGAATCACTGCCCCGGCGCCATCAGCCTTATCGGTGTAACGAGCCGAGGGTATTGAGAGGAACTTAGACTTCATGCAAACCAATCTTCTGAAGCCCAACAAAGCCATCCAGGTCGAGCCGCTCGGCGGAAACCGTGCCAAGGTCACGCTGGAGCCGTTCGAGCGCGGCTATGGCCACACGCTCGGCAATGCACTGCGCCGCGTTCTGCTCTCGTCGATGGTCGGGCATGCGCCCACCGAAGTCACCATCGCCGGTGTGCTGCATGAGTACTCGACCATCGATGGCGTGCAGGAAGACGTGGTGCACATCATGCTCAACCTGAAGGGGGTGGTCTTCCGCCTGCACAACCGCGACGAAGTCACGCTGGTGCTGCGCAAGGAAGGCGAGGGCCCGGTCACCGCCGGTGACATCCAGACGCCGCACGACGTGGAGATCATCAACCCCGAGCACGTGATCGCCCATCTGTCGCAAGGCGGCAAGCTGGACATGCAGATCAAGGTCGAGAAGGGCCGCGGTTACGTGCCGGGCAACCTGCGTCGCTTCGGCGACGAGCCGACCAAGTCGATCGGCCGCATCGTGCTCGACGCCTCGTTCTCGCCGGTCAACCGCGTCAGCTATGCGGTGGAAAACGCCCGCGTCGAACAGCGTACCGATCTGGACAAGCTGGTCATGGAAATCCAGACCAACGGCGCCATCTCGCCCGAGGAAGCCATCCGCGCGTCGGCCAAGATCCTGTGCGAGCAGCTGGCCATCTTTGCGCAGCTCGAGCCCAACGGCCTGGACAGCTTTGCCCAGCCGATGTCGCGCCCGACACCGAACTTCGACCCGATCCTTCTGCGCCCGGTGGACGAGCTCGAACTCACCGTGCGCTCGGCCAACTGCCTGAAGGCCGAGAACATCTACTACATCGGCGACCTGATCCAGCGCACCGAGACCGAGCTGCTGAAGACCCCGAACCTGGGCCGCAAGTCGCTCAACGAAATCAAGGAAGTGCTCGCCTCGCGCGGCCTGACGCTGGGCGCGCGGCTGGAGAACTGGCCGCCGCAGAACCTGGACAAGCGCTGAAGGAACCGACGGCACGAAAAGACATGTGCCGTGATGGAATGGAGTTGCCCGCAAGGCAACCCGGTGCACCCCCAAGTACCTGATACGGCTTGGGTTCAATAAGGAAAGGAACCGCACCATGCGCCACCGCAACGGACTACGCAAACTCAACCGCACCAGCGAGCATCGCCAGGCGATGCTGCGCAACATGTGCAACTCGCTGCTGCAGCACGAGGCCATCAAGACCACGCTGCCCAAGGCCAAGGAACTGCGCCGCGTGGTCGAGCCTCTGATCACGCTGGCCAAGGAGCCGACGCTGGCCAACCGCCGCCTGGCTTTCGACCGCACACGCGACCGCGACATCGTCACCAAGCTGTTCAACGACCTGGGTCCGCGCTACAAGGCACGCCCGGGCGGCTACACGCGCATCCTGAAGATGGGCTTTCGCGTCGGCGACAACGCGCCGATGGCGTTTGTCGAGCTGGTGGACCGCCCGGAAATCAAGGCCGCGGAGCCGGGCGCTGAGACCAAGCCCGAGTAGGCGTCTCGTGCGCTGCCGCAAGGCGGCGCACTGAGGCCGCTTGCGGCGCTTCGGACTTCGGGGTGCATCGTCGCTTCGAGTGCAGTGGCGATAGCTTGAGGGCGCTTGGCTTTGAACCGCACTCAGCGAGCTGGTAGTTGTCGTTCTAGGCTATACTCTTGAGCTCTGTCGCGGGGTGGAGCAGTCTGGTAGCTCGTTGGGCTCATAACCCAAAGGTCGCAGGTTCAAATCCTGCCCCCGCAACCACAAAATATCTAACAAAAACAATAACTTAGAACTGAATATGCGCCGGCCGAAAGGTCGGCGTTTTGCTTTGTGGCCCATCTGTGGCCCAAATTTGGCCCATCCGTGGCCCACGGTTTTCGACCAGAACCAGGACTTGACCTTTGGGCACGTGGCCCACAGGTGGCCATTGGGTTGATTGGCCAACGGTCGGTGTTTGCCCCGACCGTTGGGCCGTGGCCCCTTGCGTGGGCCACAACTCATGGCGTGGCCCAGACCGAGGCTGTGGCCCAGAAGTTTGGGCCACAGCAGCTGACGCGCAGCCGCCACAGTGTCAAGCGAGCCGGGCGTCTATGGCCTCACGTCGGCCTTGACGTCGCAGATGACACGCCCCTCAGGGCACGTATGGCGACCCACACTCCCTTCCCTTGACGCGAGCGATGGCGCCGCACGTCGCTGTGCAGTTTGATGTCGTCGATGCGAACGCGCCTTCAATTCCCGGTCTTGACATCGCTATCGCTTGGCCTGCGCCCAATGCATGTGATGCTCACGAACCCGGTGGACCCTTGACTGGGCCCACGCTGGACGTTGGAGATCAACGCCGCGCGCCAGGTCGCCGCGTCACCCCTTGACGACGAAGACTCGCGTTCGAGACTGGCCTTGTCACGCAATTACGCGGACAGACAAGGAGCCTCATGCAATCCGAGCTGCTCACGACCGACGAACTGTCGGCGCGTATCAAGTACGACGTGCGCACCATCCGCGAACGTCTCAAGGACAGCGTCCTGCTCGAAGGCGTGCACTACATTCGCCCCTTCGGCGGGCGCAAGATCTTGTTCGTCTGGGACCAGATCGCGGCCGACATGGCCAAGCCCTCGGCCGCCACCGCGATCGGCATCCCGATGGCCAATGGCGGGGTGTTCCATGGGTAGCGTTCGAGTGCTGATCGGCCGCGGCACGCTGTTCATGGATTTCCGATATCAGGGCAAACGCTGCCGGGAGTACACGGCCTTGACCGACACGCCGGCGAATCGCAAGTGCTTGGAGCGCGCGCTGGCCAAGGTCGACGCTCAGATCAAGGCTGGGACGTTCGACTATGCGGCGAGTTTCCCGGGAAGCCGCGTTGTGCTCGTGCCCGAGCACGAATCACCAACGTCGGCGGCGCCGTATCCAGCCAGCCGCGTGGCCGCCGCGGCGGCACGGAGCAGCGCGCTCTCGACGCCAACGCTGCGCGAGTTCACCACGCAATGGCTCGCCGAACACCAGGTGGAATGGCGACGCTCGCACCTCAAGGTGTTGAACTCGACACTGCAAGGCCACCTCCTGCCCGCGTTCGGCAATCGCCCCGTTGGCGCCATCACCAAGGGCGAGATCCTCGCCTTGCGCGCCCAGCTCGCCGAGCTGCCCGGCCGCAGCAACGACAAGCTCAGCAACAAGCGCATCAACGGCATCCTCGCGCTGCTCACGCAGATCATGAACAACGCCGCCGATCGCTTCGGCTTCGTCTCGCCCTGCGCCACGCTCAAGCGCCTGAAGGTGCGCAAGACCGACATCGAGCCCTTCACCCTCGACCAGGTGCAGACCATCCTGCAGGTGGTACGCCCCGACTACCGCGACTACTTCACCGTGCGCTTCTTCACCGGCATGCGCACCGGCGAGTGCCACGGTCTGAAGTGGTAGTACGTCGATTTCAGCAGCCGCCTGATCCTCATCCGCGAGACTGTCGTGCTCGGCGAGGACGAGTACACCAAGACCGACAGCTCGCAGCGCGACATCCAGATGACGCAGGTCGTCTACAACGCACTTCAGCGACAGCACCAGGCAACGGCCAAGCTCAGCGAGTACGTCTTCTGCAACCGCGAAGGCCAGCCGATGGACAACAAGAACTTCAGCGACCGCGTTTGGTACCCGCTGTTGCGCCACCTCGGTCTCCAGGCGCGCCGGCCCTATCAGATGCGCCACACCGCAGCCACGCTGTGGCTGGCCTCGGGTGAAGCGCCGGAGTGGATCGCGCGCCAGCTCGGCCACGCCAACACGCAGATGCTGTTCCAGGTCTACAGCCGCTTCGTGCCGAACCTGACCCGCCGCGACGGCTCGGCGATCGATCGGCTGCTGGCCTCGCGATTCGCCACCGCCCAGAGCGACGCGGACGCAGGCGTGCCACCGCACTCGGAGCGCCCGC
>DASQFA010000421.1:0-2565 GCA_035633375.1 Rubrivivax sp. | reverse complement strand
CGACGCAAGGCTCTGGGCGGCTATCTGCCCAAGCGGCGCGTCAACGCCGACGAGCAGTTCACGGTGCCCTCGCTCGAAACCTTCAAGCCCGTGCTCGACGCCACCGCCGAAGGCCGCGAAATCAGCACCACCCAGGCCTTCGTGCGCTTTCTCGGCATCCTGCTGCGCGACAAGGCGCTCGGCCCGCGCGTCGTGCCGATCCTGGTGGACGAGGCACGCACCTTCGGCATGGAAGGCCTGTTCCGGCAGATCGGCATCTACAACCCCGAGGGGCAGAAGTACACGCCGGTAGACAAGGAACAGGTGATGTACTACCGCGAGGCGAAGGACGGCCAGGTGCTGCAGGAGGGCATCAACGAGCCCGGCGGCATGAGCAGCTGGATCGCCGCGGCCACCAGCTACAGCAGCAACAACCGCATCATGGTGCCGTTCTATGTGTACTACTCGATGTTCGGCTTCCAGCGCATCGGCGACCTGGCCTGGGCCGCCGGCGACATGCAGGCGCGCGGCTTCCTGCTCGGCGGCACCAGCGGGCGCACCACGCTCAATGGCGAGGGCTTGCAGCACGAGGACGGCCACAGCCACATCCTCGCCGGCACCATCCCCGATTGCGTCAGCTACGACCCCAGCTTCGCGCACGAGGTCGGCGTGATCCTGCATCACGGCCTGAAGCGCATGGTCGAGCGGCAGGAGAACGTCTTCTACTACATCACGCTGCTGAACGAGAACTACCCGATGCCGGGGCTGAAGGCCGGTACCGAAGAGCAGATCATCAAGGGCATGTACCTGATCGAGGAGTGCGAACAGGGGCAAGCGAAGGGCGCTGCCGGGCCCGCGCCGCGCGTCAACCTGCTGGGCAGCGGCACGATCCTGCGCGAATCGCAGTTTGCACGACAGCTGCTGGCGCAGGACTGGGGAGTGGCCGCCAACGTCTGGAGCTGCCCGAGCTTCAACGAGCTCACGCGCGACGGCCAGGACATCGAGCGCTGGAACCTGCTGCATCCGACCGACAAGCCGCGCAAGCCCTTCGTCACCCAGCAACTGGACAAATATGCCGGCCCGGTGGTCGCGTCCACCGACTACATGAAGAACTATGCCGAGCAGATCCGCGCCTTCATTCCCAAGGGCCGCAGCTACAAGGTGCTGGGCACCGACGGCTTCGGGCGCAGCGACTTCCGCTCCAAGCTGCGCGAGCACTTCGAGGTCAACCGACACTACATCGTGGTCGCCGCGCTGAAGGCGCTGGCCGACGAAGGCGCGGTGCCGGTGGCGAAGGTGGCCGAGGCGATCAAGAAGTACGCCATCGATACCGAACGCATCAATCCGCTGTACGCCTGAGACCAAGGAGACGAACATGGCCATGGTGGAAGTCAAGGTGCCGGACATCGGCGACTTCAGGGAAGTCGAAGTCATCGAATTGCTGGTCAAGCCCGGCGACACGATCAAGTGTGAGCAATCGCTGATCACGGTCGAAAGCGACAAGGCGTCGATGGAGATCCCGTCGTCGCACGCCGGCGTGGTCAAGGAGCTGAAGATCAAGCTCGGCGACAAGATAAGCGAGGGGTCGTTGCTGTTGCTGCTGGAGGTGGCGGCCGTGCCAGCCGCGGCCGCCGCCGCAGCAGCACCCGCAGCCGCAGCAGCACCCGCAGCCGCACCCGCCCCCGCCGCAGCCCCGTCCGCTGCGGCCGCATCGACTGCGGCGCCGCCCTCGGCCGGTGCTGCCGGCACGACTCGTGCCGTGGATGTGCGGGTGCCCGACATCGGCGATTTCGACGAGGTCTCGGTGATCGAGCTGCTGGTCAAGCCGGGTGATGCGATCCAGCTGGAACAGAGCCTGATCACGGTGGAGTCGGACAAGGCCTCGATGGAGATCCCGTCCTCGCAGGCCGGCGTGCTGAAGGCGCTGACGGTGAAGATCGGTGACAAGGTGGCCAAGGGCACGCTCATTGCCGTGATCGAAGCCGCCGCGGGTGCCATGGCCACAGCAGCCCCGCCACGCGAAGGCGCATCGGCAGCGCAGGCCGCGGCACCTGCATCGCCGGCCACGCGCGATGCGCCGCCGCCGGCTGGCGTGGCCCCGCACGAGCCGCTCGCGCCCACGGCGCTGCTGCCCCATGCCTCGCCGTCGATCCGCCGCTTTGCACGCGAGCTCGGCGTGCCTCTGGGCCAGGTCAAGGGCAGTGGTCCGAAAGGGCGCATCACGCAGCAGGACGTGCAGGCCTTCGTCAAGTCGGCGATGGCCGATGCAGCCTCGGGCGCGGCACCGAAGCCCGCCACCGCTGCGGCTGGCGCAGCCTTCCCGGGTTTGCTGCCCTGGCCGCAGGTGGATTTCGCCAAGTTCGGGCCCGTCGAGAGCCTGCCCCTGAGCCGCATCAAGAAGATCGGCGGCGCCAACCTGCACCGCAACTGGGTGGTGATCCCGCATGTCACCAACCACGACGACGCCGACATCACCGAGCTCGAGGCCTTCCGCGTGGCCACCAACAAGGAGCACGAGAAGTCCGGCATCAAGGTGACGATGCTCGCCTTCCTGATCAAGGCCTGCGTGGCGGCGCTGAAGAAGTT
>DASQFA010000420.1:0-1599 GCA_035633375.1 Rubrivivax sp. | reverse complement strand
TCCATATGTCCACAGCCTGCCGGGCGCGCAGCGCCCGGCCCCGCCGCCTCGCGAGTCTTTCGGCTCAGTTCGACTTCGAAGCTCACGCCGTTTGTTCGACCACTTTGCGCAACTGGCCGAGGACCAAGTCCTTCGCCCTTTCGGCGCGCCAGGCTTTGACGCGCCGTTGCAGCGTGCGCAGCTGCACCTTGCTTGCATAGGCGTCGGGCGCTGATCGCGCCAGGCGGTTCATGAGTTCTTTCGCAGTCACTGTAGGCTCGCTGAGCAGCCAGCCCTCTACAACCGGCCAGGCGAGCTCGAAGGGGTCTTCTCGCGTCCTCCACCACCGTTGTGCGGTCGTCTTTCTGCGGTGTGTCGGACGGACCTCGCCGTCCTTCCAGGCCGTGGCCAGTCCTTCAAGGAACGCTGAGATGCCGGACGTTTTGGAGCTCGACGTGCCGACCTCTTGTGGACCTTGCATCATGTCGCTGAGCACCTGTTGGACCGCGCGAATGTCATGCAGAAGACGCACTGGGTCGAGCCCATTGAGCTGGTCCCGCAGCTTCGCCTTGACCTGTTCGCTGACGCTATTCGAGGCCAGCAACCGACAGCATGGCGTTGCAGGCGGGTAGTACGTCTTGCTCACGTGCGCGCCTTCGCGCGTCTTGCTCTTCAGCTTGAACGACGGTTGGAAGAAATTGACGTACAGGCGCGAAGCCGCATACAGCTCAGCCAGGGCGCGCGTGGCCGCCAGTCCGCTGAGCCGGCCATAGCCCACGAGATGCCGCACGACGGCGCCATTCTTCTGCTCCACCCACGCCTGATCGTTCTTCTTGTAGGCGCGTGAGCGCGTCAGCTCCAGCCCATTGGCCTTGCAGTAGTCGAAGACGGTCTGGTTCATGAATGCGCTGTCGTTGTCGGTGTCCACGCCGCGCATCGCAAAGGGCAGATCGTGTCGCGCTGCGGTGATTGCCTCGACGACAAGCGACTGATCGCGTACCGGCATGGCGATGCATTCGGTCCAGCCGCTGGCGATATCGGTGAGCGTCAGCGTGTGGACGAAGTCCCCTGCGGTCTTCATCCCGCCGCAGTGCTCGACCATGTCGACTTCGAAGAACCCGGGAGGCGGATCGCGCCAGTCGCTGAACGTGCGCACCGGCACCTGTCGACGAATGACATTGACTACGGTGCGGTGCCTGCGGTGCCCGTCGGCGCCCGCACGAGCCGGGCTCAGCGCACGATCAATAGTCGCCGCACTGACCTGCAACAGCCGCTCCTGCACCAGCGGATCCAGCTTCAAATGACCGTGTCGCTGCATTGCATCGATGAGGATGGGAACCAGTGGCTTGAGCCGCTTGCCGCACACGCGGTCGCCGGCTTCCCACAGCACGATAAGTGCCTGGCGCACCGCTTCATCGTAAAGACGATTCCGCGGGGCCCTGGGCCGCTCCTGTAGATGCTCTCCGGCCAGGACCCTTATGGCGTGCTTGCGGTGGTAGCCGGTCAACGCCACGAACTCATCAAGGATCGTCGTCCTCTCCCGTGCCCGCGCCCGCCGGTAGCGCGCGCCAACGGCCTCTATCAACTCCTTGCGTGTTGTCATGCTGATTCGCCTTTGCC
>DASQFA010000419.1:0-1792 GCA_035633375.1 Rubrivivax sp. | reverse complement strand
CTATGTCGACGAACTGCGCCGCATGACCTCGGTGTTGGCCGTCAGCGAGGCGCAGCAACGCCGGTCGTTCTTCGAGAAGGAACTGAAGGACGCGCGCGACCAGCTGGGCAAGGCGCAGTTGGCGCTGCAGGCCAGCGGCTTCACTGTCGGGGCCTTGCGCGCCGAGCCCAAAGCCGCCGCCGAAAACTACGCGCGGCTGAAGGCCGAGGTCACCGCTGCCGAAGTGCGCACCCAGGTCCTGCGCGGCACGCTGGCCGACAGCGCGCCCGAATTGCAGAGTCAACTGGCGCAACTGAGCGCGCTGCGCACCCAGTTGGCGCGGCTGGAGCAGGCCACCGATTCGAGTGTCGGCCCGGACTACGTGTCCAAGTACCGCGAGTTCAAGTACCGCGAAACGCTGTTCGAGCTGTTCGCGCGGCAGTACGAAATCGCCCGCGTGGACGAAAGCCGCGAGGGCGCTTTGATCCAGGTGGTGGATGTCGCCCTTCCGCCGGAATACAAGAGCAAGCCCAAGCGGGCGCTCATTGCCGTTGCGGCCACGATGCTGAGCCTGCTGCTGCTGGGCATGTTCATCCTGGTGCGCCACTTCTGGCGCCAATCCGCAACCGATCCGATCGGCGCAGAGAAAGTCGCGCGTCTGCGCGCCGCGTTCGGCCGGCGCTGAGCTTCCGGCCAAGGGCATTCACCGGATGAAGATCCTGTTGTTGGGCATGAACGGCCAGGTCGGCTGGGAACTGCAGCGTTCCCTGGCGCCGCTGGGCGAGCTGGTGGCACTCGATTTCGACAGCCCTGGCCCGCTGGCGGCCGATTTCACGCAGCCCGACGCACTGGCCGCCACGGTGCGCGCCGTGGCGCCGCAGATCATCGTGAATGCGGCCGCGCACACGGCCGTCGACAAGGCCGAGGCCGAGCCCGAGCTGGCACGCACCATCAACGCAAGCGCCCCGGCGGTGCTGTCACGCGAAGCGGCAGCTTGCGGTGCCTGGCTGCTGCACTACAGCACCGACTATGTGTTCGACGGCAGCGGCAGCGAGCCGCGCGCCGAGCAAGCCCCCACCGGGCCCTTGAGCGTGTATGGCCGCACCAAGCTCGAGGGCGAGCTGGCCATCCGCGCCAGCGGCTGCAAACACCTGATCCTGCGCACCAGCTGGGTCTACGCGGCGCGGGGCGGCAACTTCGCGCGCACCATGCTGCGGCTGGCCGCTGAGCGCGAGCAGCTGAATGTCATCGACGACCAGCACGGTGCACCCACCGGTGCCGAGCTGCTGGCCGACGTCAGCGCGCACGCGCTGCGCAGCGTATACGCCGAGCCCTCGCTCGGCGGCACCTACCATGCGGTGGCGGCGGGTGAAACCAGCTGGTACGGCTACGCCCGCCACGTCATCGAATTCGCGCGCGCCGCAGGCCAGCCGGTGCGCGTCAAGCCGCAGGACATCACGCCCGTGCCCACCAGTGCCTACCCCACGGCAGCAAAGCGGCCACACAATTCGCGCTTGGACACGCGCAAGCTGCAGCAGGCTTTTGGCCTGGTTCTGCCCGATTGGCGCATCGGCGTCGAGCGTTTGCTGCGCGAAGTGCTGCCCTGAAAGCCAACGCCAACACGGAAAACCCGCATGACTCCCTCACCACGCCCAAGGCGGGGTATCGTTCTGGCCGGCGGCTCGGGCACCCGGCTGCACCCGGCTACGCTGGCCATCAGCAAACAGCTGCTGCCGGTGTACGACAAGCCGATGGTCTACTACCCGCTGGCCACGCTGATGCTGGCCGGCATCCGCGACATCCTGCTCATCAG
>DASQFA010000418.1:0-7159 GCA_035633375.1 Rubrivivax sp. | reverse complement strand
GCTGCACGTGCTGGCCGGCCTGACGGCGGTGAAGGTGTTCGGCCCCCATGGGCGCTTCAGCATGCGCGCCTGCATCGCGCTGACCAGCGTCTATCTGCTGGTCATCGTGGCGATTCTGTGGGTGGTGCTGGCCAAGCCTGGCATCGACTCCAACGAGATCGCGCCGCACCTGTTCGACCCCGGCGCGCTGGCCGAGCGGCTGCGTCACTTCTTCGGCGATACCAGGACGCCGACACCATGATCGAACACCAGGTTCCCGCCATGCCAGCCGGCAAAACCCACCATCACCGACGCCAGCCCGGACAGCGCCAGGCCGTGCGGCAGGATCGATTCGGGATAGGCCAGGCGCAAGCCCCAGTTGGCCCCGGCGATGGCCACCAGCGTCATCGCCGCCACGGCATGCGACCAACTGGCTTCGAGCATGCGGATGCCGCGCACCAGCAGCAACTCGGCGGTGCCGACGATGCTGGCCGCCACGCCGGTCCAGAAGGCCAGGCCTGCCGACCACAGGCCTACGCGTGCCCAGAAGTCGTCGCCCGACCACCAGTAGAAGATGTCGGTGCCCAGCGTGGCCATCACGAAGGCCACCGGGAAGTGCACCATCATCACGTGGATCGGGTGGCCCACCAGCGCCACCATCGAGCCGGTGTCGAGCTGTTGAACCTCCAGCAACACGGGGCTCTGGGCGGCCTTGACGGTGTCTCGTGGGGTCTTTGCCATGGTGGGGCTCCTGCGTGCCGGAATGGGCGGTGGGATCATAGCCGCGTGCTTGCAGCGGCGCTGTGCGGCGCGCCGTTGGCCCTGCTGGCGGGCTGCGCCGGGCCGCAGTCGACGCTGGATGCGGCGGGCCCCGCGGCGGCGGCCATCGCCCGCATGTGGTGGGTCATGCTGGCCGGCTCGATTGTGCTGTTCGCGCTGGTCATGGCCTTGTTCGCCATGTCATGGTGGCGCCCGGGCTGGAGCCGCGCCATGCCGCTGCAGCGCTGGGTGGTGCTGGGCGGCCTGGCCTTGCCTGCGGTGGTGCTGGTACCGCTGGTGGCCTATGCGCTGGTCACCGGCGAACGGCTGCTGCCGCTGCCTGGCATCAGCCCGCAGCGCATCGAAGTGCATGCCGAACGCTGGGGCTGGACCTTTCGTTACCCGGGCCACGGCGGTGCCATGAGCCAAGCCGTGCTGCATCTTCCTGCCGGTGTGCCGGTCGATCTGGTGATCACCAGCAGCGACGTCATTCATTCGCTTTGGATCCCGCGCCTGGCCGGCAAGCTCGATGCGATACCGGGGCGCGTGAACGTGTTGCGTTTGCACGCCGACACGCCCGGAACCTATTCAGGACAATGCGCCGAATTCTGCGGCGTCGGCCATACCACCATGCGCTTTGAAGTCATCGTTCACCCGGCCGCGGAATTCGTCCCTGCTCTGGCGGCCCTGGGCACCACTGCGGGGCCGAAGCCATGAGCACGCCGCGCAGCCCCAAGTGCTCATGCTCCCGCTCGGCGAGACCGGCCAAAGGCCGTAGGGTGCCCCAATGAGCGAGTCAGTCGTCAAACCCGCAGCCGGCCCGCTGCGCGCGCTGCGCCTTCACCGCGAACTGACCGCCATTTGGGCCACCGGGCCAGGGTGGCAGCGCCTGGCGTCGGTCAACCACACCGTCATCGGTCTGCGCATGATGATCACGGCCTTCGTCTTCTTGCTCATCGGCGGCCTGCTCGGCATGCTGACGCGGGTGCAACTGGCCACGCCCAAGGGCATGTTCATGGACGCGGGGACCTACAACCAGGTCTTCACGATGCATGGCTCGATCATGCTGTTCCTGTTCGCGATCCCGATGCTCGAAGGCGTGGCGGTGTACCTGCTGCCGAAGATGCTCGGCGCGCGCGACTTCGCCTTCCCGCGGCTGACCGCCTTCAGTTATTGGTGCTACCTGTTCGGTGGCTCGATCCTGGTCGGGGCGCTGTTGCTCGGCGTGGCGCCGGACGGCGGCTGGTTCATGTACACGCCGCTGAGCTCCAGCACCTATACCCCCGGCATCAACGCCGATGTCTGGCTGCTCGGCGTCACCTTCGTCGAGATCTCGGCCTTGAGCTTCGCTGTCGAGATCGTCGTCTCGGTGCTGAAGATGCGCGCGCCGGGCATGTCGCTCGACCGCATGCCGATCTTCGGCTGGTACATGCTCGTCACCGCGCTGATGATGCTGGTAGCCTTTCCGCCGCTGATCCTGGCCTCGATCCTGCTGGAGGCCGAGCGTGCCTTCGGCATCCCGTTCTTCGACCCGACGCGCGGCGGCGATGCGCTGCTGTGGCAGCACCTGTTCTGGCTCTTCGGCCACCCCGACGTCTACATCATCTTCCTGCCGATGGCCGGCGTGCTGTCGGTGCTGATCCCGGTCTTTGCCGGGCGCCCGCTGGTGGGCTACCGCATCATCGTCGTGGCCATCGTCGCGATGGCGTTTCACAGCTTCGGCATCTGGGTGCACCACATGTTCACGGTGGGCATCCCGCACCTGGCGCTGGCCTTCTTCTCGGCCGGCTCGGCCATCGTCGCGGTGCCGACTGCGGTGCAGATGTTCGCCTGGCTGGCCACGCTGGGCGACGGGCGGCCGCGCTGGAACCTGCCGATGCTCTACATCTTCGGCTTCTTCTTCGTCTTCGTCTGCGGCGGCCTGACTGGCGTGATGCTTGCCATGGTGCCGTTCAACTGGCAGGCGCACGACACTTACTTCGTCGTCGCCCACCTGCATTACGTGGTGGCCGGCGCGTTCCTGTTCCCGCTGCTGGCGGCGCTCTACTACTGGCTGCCGCTGCTGAGCGGGCGCATCGCCGAAAAGCGGCTGGCGGTGCCGGCGTTCTGGCTGATCTTCATCGGCTTCAACCTGACCTTCTTCATCATGCACGTGGTCGGCCTGGTCGGCATGCCGCGGCGCATCTACGCCTACAACGCGCACGATGGCTGGACGACGATGAACCTGGTCTCGTCGATCGGCTCGTTCATCATGGTCATCGGCTTCGGACTGCTGGTCATCGACCTGCTGGTGCAACTGCGCTACGGCCGGCGCTCGCCGCGCGACCCGTGGCGCGCGACGACGCTGGAATGGGCGATGCCGATCCCGCCGAGGCACTACAACTTCGCCTCGATACACCATCTCGAAGGCCACGGCGACAGCGTCGCGCCGGCCACGCTTGGGCCCGCGCTGGCACGAGGCGACGGCTACCTGGGCTTCACGCGCAATGGCTGGCAAGAGACGCTCGGCGTGCACATGACGAGCGGAGCGCCCGACCAATTGATCGTGCTGCCCAAGTCCACCTACCTGCCGCTGTGGACGGCGCTCGTCACGGCCTGCGCGGTGCTCGGCTTCCTGTTCAAGGCCTACTGGCTGACGGTTAGCGCGACGGCGGTGGTTGCGGGGCTGTTCCTGCTGGCCGCGCAGAGCGCGGGCCATCGCCGCGATATCGGGCCGCTGCCGGTCGGCCGCGGCGTGAGCGTGCCGCCGCACACCGAGGTGATGGGTTCGCCGCCCTGGTGGGCGCTGATCTTCGCGCTGGTGGCCGATGCCACGCTCTTCACCTCGCTGTTGTTCGGCACGTTGTACCTGTGGCTGTCTGCGCCGGGGTGGCCGCCGTCGACCGCGCCACAAACGAACCTGCTGCTCGCCCTCGGCGCTTTGGCGGCGCTGGCCGTGGCAGCGGCGGCGGCGCGTGGCTCGTTGCGCTCGCTCGTGAGCGGCGGGGCGCCGCAACGCTGGATGGTGTTTGCCGCGCTGATGCTGGCCACTGCGATCGGCATCGTTGTGGTGCTGATCGGCGGCGTGACGCCGAACCCGAGCGAACACGCGCTCGGCGCAACGGCCGCCGCACTGCTGAGCTTTGTGGTCGTTCATGCCGGCATCGGCCTGCTTTTCCTGGCCAGCAACCTGATGCGCAGCGCTGCCGGCTACGTGTCGCCGCGGCGAACGACAGACCTGCGGCTGACGCGGCTCTGGCTCGACTACACGGCCATCACCGCGGTCATTGCGGTCGGCCTGGTGCTGGCGCTGCCTTCGCTGGTGGCAATGCTGGGGGCGCGCGTGTGAGCCCGCCGGGCCGCCCCAGGGGCGAACGCACCGCAGTGCGCAGCTCGGAGGATTTGCCATGAACGCCCGCGCGGTACCGCCTGCCCAGTTCTGGCTGCTCGGGCTGGGCTTCGGCCTTTGGTGCACCGCGATTGTCATCATCTATGCGTTGCACGCCCTGGGCTGTGCTTTCGGCTGGCGCACCGACCTGCTGCGCTGGAGTCTCGGCCTCGTGCTGCTGGCGCATCTGCTCGCGATAGCTTGGCCGTGGTACCGCGCCGTGAAGACGCCAGCCGACCCCACGCTGGGCGAGACCGGCTCGTTCCTGCGCGGTGCCTACATCTGGACGCTTGGCAAGGCGTTCGTTGCGCTGGTTCTGACGCTGGGTCCTGTGCTGCTGGTGTCGACCTGTATCTAGGCTTCGCTGCCCGCCGCCAGGAACAGCGGCCCGGGCCACGGCTGCGGCCCCCGCACGAAGGCGATGTAAAGCACGGCGAAGCTGTGCTCACAGTGCTTGAAAGCGGCCCCTGGAGGGCGGAAGCCTGAAGCCTGTGCGCTTCGCGGGCAGCCAGGCGACCGATCAATGCCCCCGCCAACGCCACGAAAATTCCTCAATGGCAGTGTTGCGCCTGGAAGGTGTCAGGCGTAAACACATTGAACGCATGCCGGCCGAGCCGCTCAATATCGAACTACTAGCTTAGCTACTTTGCGGCGCAAAATTCGGCGCTCCTCGCCCCGTGCCGTGAACCCTAACTGACGAGATTGGTGCACAGACGCACCGGTCCTCGGGGCTGCGTCAGCGATCCCCTTGCATCTTGGGTCCGATCCGCTTGACAGCTTGATCTTGCTGGTGTACCTTAACCGTGTATATGGGTAAGGAAGCATCGCTCGCCGAGCTCGCCGAAGCGGCGCTGACCATGATCCAGGGTTCGCTCTCGGAGGTCACGCGCCAGTGCGGCGACTCCAGCTGCGCGTGTGCCTGGGATCCACAGCGCCGGCACGGGCCCCACCTGTACCTGAAGTTCAGCGCCGAGGGCAAGGCGCATTCGGTCTATGTCCCGGCCGACCACGCACCGGCGCTGCGCGATTCGCATCAAGCCTGGCTGCGGTTCCAAAAGATCGGCACGGAGCTGGCCGGCGCCAACCGCGAGCGCTTCTTGCGCTCGCTCGAGCGCGACAAGCAGCGGGCCAAAGCCCGCCGCGCCAAGGCGCGAGCCAAGACCTCCCAGTGATCGAGCGAAGCCGCTGCCCCCTCTCATCGGGTAGCGGCCCGATCACCGAAGATGTCGCCGCCCTCTGGGAGGGCTGGATGTGGCAAGTTGACGAACTGCTGTCGGACGAGAAGCTCGTCGAGCTGGTCTACGAAGCGCTGGCGCGGCGCTGGACGCACAGCCGCACCCGCGGGCGCCGCGGCACGCCAGCCGACGTGGTGCTGCGGCTGTTGGTGCTCAAGCACGTGCGCAACTGGAGCTACGGCGTGCTCGAACGCGAGGTGCGGGCCAACTTGGTCTACCGGCAGTTCACGCACGTGGGCGCCGGCAAAGTGCCCGATGCGAAGACGCTCGGCAGGATCGGGCTTGCGCTGGGCCCGGCCATCGTGGAACGGCTGCATCGGCGACTGGTGGCCGTCGCCTGCGAGTGCGGTGTCGTGCAGGGCCGTCGCATGAGAGTCGACACCACGGTGGTGGAGACCAACATCCACTACCCGACCGACGCCTCGCTGCTGGGCGACGGCGTGCGAGTGCTGACGCGCACGATGAAGAAGATCACCAAACTCGCCGGCGCCGTGGGCGCCGCGCTGCGCGACCGCTCCCGCAGCACCCAGCGCTGCCTGATCCAGATCGGGCGCTCCGCGCGCAGCCGCAGCGACCAAGGCAAGCAGCGTATGCAGCAGTGCTACCGCAGGCTGTTGGCGATTACAAGCCGGGTGGCTGGGCAGGCCAAGCGCTTCGCCCAGGAGGTGGCATCGGGCTGCAAGCGTTCGGTCGACCTGCTCGAGCAGATGACGTTGGAAGGCCATCGCGCCTACATCGAGACCATGCTGCCGCTGGTGCAGCAGGTGATGCGTCAGACCCGCCAGCGCATCAACCACGCCAACACCCATTCGCCGGGCAAGATCGTCAGCCTGTTCGAGCCGCACACCGAGATCATCCGCAAGGGCAAGGCCGGCAAGCCCACCGAGTTCGGCAAGATGGTCAAGATCCAGGAGGCCGAGCAGCAGATCGTCACCCACTACGAGGTCTACGACCGGCGTCCCGCCGACTCCGATCTGCTGGTCCCGGCAATCGAGGAGCACCTGCGGCAGTTCGGCCACGCGCCAAGGCTCGTGACGGCCGATGCTGGCTTCTTCTCGGCCGCCAACGAGGCGGCCTCCCGCGAGCTTGGCGTGCGGCGAGTCTCGATGCCCAACCACAGCAGCAAGAGCCCTCAGCGCAGGCTGCTCGAGCGCAAGCGCTGGTTCCGCGAGGCCCAGCGCTGGCGTACCGGATGCGAAGGACGCATCAGCCTGCTCAAGCGCAGGCATGGGCTCGATCGCTGTCGCTACAAAGGCGAGGACGGCATGAAGCGCTGGGTCGGACTGGGGGTGATCGCCGACAACCTGATCAACATGGGGCTGGCGTTGAACGCTGCGGCAGCAGACTGACCCAGCGGCCCCAAGAGCGTCGCCAACCGGCACTGGCGACGCGCGCATCGGGCAGTTGTCGGCTCTTGTCGAACGTTAGCGGCCTGGTTTGTCCAGCGCATTTTGCGCCGCAAAGTAGCTAGATACAAGTCGACACCAGCAGTACCGGACCCAGCGTCAGAACCAGCGCAACGAACGCCTTGCCAAGCGTCCAGATGTAGGCACCGCGGAGGAACGAGCCGGTCTCGCCCAGCGTGGGGTCGGCTGGCGTCTTCACGGCGCGGTACCACGGCCAAGCTATCGCGAGCAGGTGCGCCAGCAGTACGAGGCCGAGGCTCCAGCGCAGCAGGTCGGTCCGCCAGCCGAAAGCACAGCCCAGGGCGTGCAACGCATAGATGATGACAATCGCGGTGCACCAAAGGCCGAAACCTAGCCCCAGCAGCCAGAACCGGCCGGGCGGTACCGCGCGGGCGTTCATGGCAAATCCTCCG
>DASQFA010000417.1:0-1571 GCA_035633375.1 Rubrivivax sp. | reverse complement strand
TCCTCGGCCACCAGCGCCATGCGCGACGGTTCCTTGGCGAGCGATGCCAGCGCGGTGAGCTTGACCTTGTCGCCGGCGAAGGCGTCGACGCTGCCGGCTTCGAGCATGGTGATGCCGGTGGCGGCGTCGTCGATCGGCACGACCGTGGCGGTGATGCCGCGCAGGCGCATGGTGTCGGCCAGCCGGGTCTGCGTGGTCGAGCCCTTGAGCACGGCGATGTGTTTGCCTGCCAGGTCGGCGATGTGGTTGATCGGTGCACCGGCAATGACCAGGAAGCCGCCGCCGTCGATGAAGATCAGATTGGAAAAGTCCACGCTTGCCAGACGTGTCTGCGTCTGCGTGGTGTTGGCGCATTCCAGATCGGCGCGCCCGCCGGCCACCATCTGCACACGCTCGGCCACCGGGGCCGACATCCAGTTGACCTTCAGGTTCGGCTCGCCCAGCGCACGGCCGATCTGCGCAATGACACGCTTGCACAACTCGATCGAAAAGCCCTCCGCTGCACCGCCAGCGGCAGTGGAGGAAAAGGGTGGCGAATCGGGCGAGTAGGCCACGTTGATGGCCTTCGCGGCCTTGATCTTGGCCAGCGTGGGCGACGCGCCTTGGGCCGCGGCGGGGCCCGCCAGCACGGATGCGGCGACGACAAGGGTGGCGAGCACGGTCTTCAGCATGGGTTCCTCCGATGCACTTCGTGGTTTGATGCGGCGGCGGACTTTGCCCGCCACACAAGGCCGCGAAGTCTATACGACACGGCCCGCCCGCCAGCGCCGTGACCGTGCGCGAGCTTCGGGCACACTGCGCTGGCGTTGCGTCGGCACGGCCGCGCCGCACCCTACCTCGCCCCATGGACAAACTGCGCGCCCTGGTCTACGGCACCGTGCTGCTGCTCATCGTCGGCTGGGTGTTGACCATCGGCAAGGCGATCTTCGTGCCGGCGGTGCTGGGCGCCGTGATCGTCTATGTCATCGTCGGCCTGGCGCATTCGCTTGGGCGCCTGCCTGGCTTGGGCCCCCGGCTGCCGATGCAGCTGCGATACCTGTTCTCGGTGCTGGTCATCGGTCTGGCATTCGTCCTGCTGGCCTACCTGGTGATGGCCAACAAGGATCGCGCGCTGGCGCTGGCGCCGGCATACCAGGAGTCGTTGCTTGCCGCGATCCAGCGCGTCGCGGTGTTCTTCGGTATCGAGGCCGAGCCCACCTGGGCCACGCTGCGCCAGGACCTGCTGGCGCAGATCAACCTGCAGCGCCTGTTCACCTCGCTGCTGGCATCGGTGGGCTCGATCCTGGTGACCTTTGTCGTGGTCTTCCTCTATGCCACCTTCCTGTTGCTCGAACGCAGCGGCTTCGAGACCAAGCTTGCCAACCTGTCGGACGACCCGAGGCGCGTGTCGCGCATCCGCGAAGTCATCCAGACCATCAACCGGCGCATCGGCTCTTACCTGGCATTGAAGACGCTGCTCAGCATCCTGCTGGGCGGTGTGAGCTGGGCCATCATGATGCTGTTCGGCCTGGAGTTCGCTGCGCTGTGGGCGGTGCTCATTGCCCTGCTGAACTTCGTGCCCTACATCGGCT
>DASQFA010000416.1:0-4802 GCA_035633375.1 Rubrivivax sp. | reverse complement strand
GTTCGACGCGCTGACCGATCCGGCGCTGCGCGAGCTGGCACCCCAGGCGCGCTGGCTGGACGTGGGCAAGCGCGGCTTCGCGCATGCCACGCGGCAGACCGAGATCAACGCCTTGCTGGTGCGCATGGCCCGGCAGCATGCGCGGGTGGTGCGGCTGAAGGGTGGCGACCCAAGCCTGTTCGGGCGCCTGGAAGAGGAGCTCGAGGCCCTTGCCGCGCACGGCATCGAGTGCGAGGTGGTGCCCGGCGTGACCGCGGCTATCGCCGCCGCGGCCGCGTCGCGGCGGCCGCTGACGCGGCGTGGCCACGGGCGCAGCGTGGCTTTCAGCACGGCCATGACGCGCGAGGGCGAATTGCGCGCCACGCGCAGCGCCGACAGTGAGGTCTTCTACATGGCCGGCAAGCAACTCGGCGCGCTGTCGCGTCGCCTGCGCGCAGCAGGCTGGGCGGCAGACACGCCGGTCTGCGTGGTCTCGCGCGCCGGCTGGGGCGACCAGCTGGTCAGCGACCACCGCGTCGACACCCTGCCCCAGGCCACCGTGCTGCATGCCGGGCGGCCGACGGTGGTGACGGTGGGCGCCGCGGCCGTGGCCATAGGCGTGCCAGCCAAGACCTTTGGCCTGGCCTGGCATCCTGCCGGGGCACCGGCCATGTCGTCTTAAAATCACGCTCTTGTCGGCCCGAAGCGCGACAGCGGCAGCCGCCGGGCGCCGCTGGCAAGGCCCGACCCACTGCCCACCCGAAGTCCCCGTCCGAGCTGCCCATGACCCATGTCGTCCTCGAATCGTGCATCCGCTGCAAGTACACCGACTGCGTGGATGTCTGCCCCGTGGATTGCTTTCGCGAGGGCCCGAACATGCTCACCATCGACCCGGACGAATGCATCGACTGCGCGGTGTGCATTCCCGAATGCCCGGTGAACGCCATCCTGCCCGAGGAAGACGTGCCCCAGGATCAGCTGCACTTCATCAAGCTCAACGTCGAGCTGTCACGCACCTGGCCGAGCATCACCAAACGCAAGACGCCTCCTGCCGACGCCGACGAATGGAAGGATAGGAAGGACAAGCTGTCCGAACTGATCCGCTGACCCGGTTGCACCCGTTGCACCCGTTGCTGCCGTTGAATCCGATGCCCTGCCCTACCCGCCTTGCCGCAGGCGGGCCACATGCCTGCCCATGGACCCGAACCTGAACCCCGAGGTGGCCGACACCGCACGCAGCCACGATGGCCCGATCGAGACCGATGCGGTCATCGTCGGCGCCGGCCCGGTCGGGCTGTTCCAGGTGTTCGAACTCGGGCTGCTGGAAGTCAAGGCGCACATCATCGATTCGCTGGCCTACGCCGGCGGCCAGTGCATCGAGCTGTACCCCGACAAGCCGATCTACGACATACCGGCCGTGCCCATGTGCACGGGCAAGGAACTCACCGACAACCTGCTCAAGCAGATCGAGCCCTTCGGCGCCACCTTCCACCTGGGGCAGGAGGTCTGCGGCCTGGAAAAGCAGGCCGACGGACGCTTTCTGCTGCACACCAGCAAGGGCACGCGCCTGCTCACCAAGACCGTCTTCGTCGCCGGCGGCGTGGGCTCGTTCCAGCCGCGCACGCTCCGGCTCGACGGTCTGGACAAGTATCTCGACACGCAGCTGTTCTACCGCGTGCGCAACCCGGCGCAGTTTGCCGGCAAGAACCTGGTCATCGTCGGCGGTGGCGATTCGGCACTCGACTGGGCGCTCAACTTTGTGCAGGAAGGCCCCAACCAGGCGGCCAGCGTGATCCTGGTACACCGGCGCGACGTCTTCAGGGCCGCGCCGGCCTCGGTGGCGCGCATGAAGAAACTGTGCGACGACCTGCAGATGCAGTTCTTGGTCGGCCAGGCCAGCGGCTTCGAAGAGCAGGACGGGCGACTCACCGGGCTCAAGGTCACCGGGGGCGACGCCGTCACGCGCCTGGTGCCGCTGGACATGCTGCTGGTGTTCTTCGGCCTGAGCCCGAAGCTCGGGCCGATCGCCGAATGGGGCTTGGGGCTGGAGCGCAAGCAGATCCTGGTCGATACCGAGAAGTTCGAAAGCAGCGTGCCGGGCATCTTTGCCGTGGGCGACATCAACACCTACCCGGGCAAGAAGAAGCTCATCCTGTCGGGCTTTCATGAAGCCGCGCTGGCGGCCTTCGGCGCGGCGCCGATCATCTTCCCGGACAAGCGCATCCTGCTGCAGTACACCACCACCAGCCCGAAGCTGCACAAGGTGCTGGGCGTGGAGTCGCCGGTCTTCGATTGACACGGTGGCCACACCGCTCGAAGGGCCCGCCGCGCGGGCCCTTCGTGTTTATGCCGCTATAGTCGTGCCGCGCTGCGGCTTGCCGTGGCGCCTTCGCTAGGGGTGTTGCCGCGACCTTCGGGTCGCGGCGACTGAGAAAGTCCCTTTGAACCTGATTGAGGTAATCCTCGCGCAGGGAAGCATGCCCCAAAGCCGCCATCGCGGCGTGGGCGCCGCCGACCTGCCATCGACCCGAGAAAGACGATGGCATCCAAGAGCAGAAGCACTCCGCAGCACCACCGGCACAGGCTCTGCGCCGCCGCCATGCTGGCAAGCCTGCTGGCACCACAGGCTGCGCAAGCGCAGGAGCGCAGCGCCCCGGCCGAGCCACCGGGCAGCAGCGCGCCGCAAGTCACCATCGTGGCCACCAAGACGCTGGCCGGCATCACCGGTTTCGGCAACCTGCCGCTGGCCAGCATCCCGATGCAGGTGGGCGTGACCACGGCCGAGCAGATGAAGGACCTGGGCGTGCGCCGGCTGTCCGACATCGCCAAGCTCGACCCTTCGGTCGGCGACGGCTACAACGCCGAGGGCTACTACGACTTTCTGTCGGTGCGCGGCTTCGTGCTGGACAACCGCTTCAACTACCGGCGCGACGGCCTGCCCATCAGCGCCGAGACATCGATCCCGCTGGACAACAAGTCGCGCATCGAGGTGCTCAAGGGCACGGCGGGCATGCAATCGGGCATCGGCTCGCCGGGCGGCATGGTCAACCTGGTGGTCAAGCGCCCCACCGACGCCCCTTTGCGCGAGCTGTTCCTGGGCTGGCGCCAGAGCGGCAGCGTGCTGGCCGCGGCCGACCTGGGCGAGCGCTTTGGCGAGCAGCGCGAGTTCGGGCTGCGCCTGAATGCCGCCTACGAGCACATCGACCCGCAGGTGGTCGTGGCCGAAGGCAGCCGCTACCTGCTGGCGCTGGCCGGGGACTGGCGCGTGAGTGCCGACAGCGTGCTCGAAGCCGAGATCGAGAACTCGCGCCGATCGCAGCCCAGCGTGCCGGGCTTCAGCGTGCTGGGCAACAGGGTGCCTGCCCCGGGCAACCCGCGCATCAACCTGAACAACCAGCCGTGGTCGCAATCGGCCGTGTTCAACGCCACCACCGGCTCGCTGCGCTGGCGCCAGCGCCTGGACGAACAATGGTCGGTGCTGGCGCAGGCCGCGACGCAGCAGCTGGACACCGACGACTACATCGCGTTTCCCTACGGCTGCAGTGCCGAGAACACCTACGACCGCTACTGCAGCGACGGCACCTACGACCTGTATGACTATCGCAGCGAGAACGAGCGCCGGCGCAGCAACGTGATCGACGTGGCACTGAACGCGACGCTGCCCAGCGGCACGGTCCGCCACGCACTGACCCTTGGTGTGCAGGTCAACCAGGTGACACAACGCTTTCAGGGCCTGACCAACAACTATGCCGGCATCGCCAACGTCCAGGGCACCTTGTTCACGCCGCCCGCGCCAGACGCCACCAGCACCAACACCAACCGCGACGCACGCTCGACCGAAGCCTATCTGCGCGACGCCATCAAACTCGACGATGCCACCACGCTGTGGCTCGGCCTGCGCCACACGCGGCAAAGCGTGGACACGGTACGCACCGACGGCAGCGAGGCCACCGGCATAAGCCAGAGCTTCAACGCCCCCTGGCTGGCCCTGAGCCACCGCCTGGCCGGCGGCACGATGCTGTATGCCAGCTGGGGCACGGGTTATGAATCCGACGTCGCGCCGAACCAGCCGCGCTACGCCAACCGCGGCAAGGCTCTGCCCGCGTTGCAAAGCCGGCAGGTCGAGATCGGCATCAAGGGCGGCGCCGACCACAGCGACTGGTCGATTGCGGTCTTCGACATCGACCGGCCGGTCTCGGCCGACATCGGCAACTGCGACGTGGACGACAGCTGCACGCGCGTGCGCGACGGCAGCGCCGTGCACCGCGGCGTGGAAGCCAGCATCGCGGCGCGCTACGGTGCCTGGAGCCTGGACGGCGGCGCCATGGCCCTGCATGCCCGGCGCGAAGACAGTGCCAACGCCCGCCTGAACGGCCTGCGCCCGACGAATGTGCCGGCCACTACACTGAAGCTGCAGCTGGGCTACCGCGTGGCCGAACTGCCGGGCCTGGAACTGCTGGCCAACGGCCTGTACGAGAGCAACCGCATCGTGCTGCCGGACAACAGCCTGAGCATCCCCAGCGTGACGCGAATGGACCTGGGGCTGCGCTACGAACAGGCCATCGGCAAGCGCACGCTGGTGTGGCGGGCGGGCGTGGACAACGTCTTCAACCAGGAGGCGTGGCGCGAATCGCCGTTCCAGTTTGCGCACTCCTACCTGTTCCCGATGGCGCCACGCACCTTTGCGCTTTCGCTGCAGGCCAGCCTGTAGAACCCGATGTGAGCCCCGCTATAATTGCGGGCTGTTCCTCGATAGCTCAGTTGGTAGAGCGCCGGACTGTTAATCCGTAGGTCCCTGGTTCGAGCCCAGGTCGGGGAGCCAA
>DASQFA010000415.1:0-3057 GCA_035633375.1 Rubrivivax sp. | reverse complement strand
GTGCGCGCCGGCAGGTTGACGCCGCTGCGCCGGCGGCCGCACAGCGCGTAGGGGATGTAGCGCTCCTTCGGCGCCGTGCCGAAGAGTGCGTCGATCAGCGGTGCGGCCGCGTCCAGGTCGGGCGTGACCACCAGGATGTCGCCCGGCTGCAGGCTCGGCTGATGCACGAACAGGCTGAGCAGATGGTCCTGCAGGGCCTCGAGCTCGCGCGTCAGCGAGTGGCACACATGCAACTCGATGCTGCGGTCGTGCGCGGCCAGCGCGATCGAGCCGGGTTCGATTTCACGCAGCTCGAGCAGGCTGTTCTGCAGCTGCGCCAGCAGGCTGTCGCCCGGCGCCGGCTCGAACACGGCGTCGTCCTGCGCGCCTTCGCCGCACAGATCGACCAGCAATTCGACCTGCACCTGCGTCTGCCGGCCCCAGGCAGCGAGCAGGCGGTGGCCTTCTTCATGACCGCTGGCGCGGCCGCTGGCCGCGAGGTGAGCGAGCCGGCGCCGGTCGATCAGCTCGAACCAGTGTTCGCGGCAGGGGTTGAGCACATACACCTGCACCTCGACCCAGCGCCCCAGCTGTTGCAGCAAGCGCATGTGCGCTTCGGGCATGCTCGGCAGCGCGAAGACGTGCACGCGCTGCGGCAGCCCGGCGCGCTGCGCCGCGGCGCTGCCGCCGCGCTGCAGCGCGTCGACGAAGTCCTGCGCCGGGTGCCGGGCCTGCAGGCCGAGCTCGGCGTCGATGCGCTGCCACAGCGCCGCCTGCCACGGCTCGTCGCGGCGCGCGCCGTCGCCCAGCGCGGCCGGCTGGCCCGCGCGCCAGGCCTGCAGCCAGTCGGGCCGGTAGCTCAGGTACTGCTCCAGCAAGGCGGCCACGCGGCTGGCGAGCTCGTAGCGCATCAACTCGTCGGCATCGCGCAGATAGTCGCGCAGCCGATCCTGCCGTGCCACGAATTCGGCATCGCCGAAGGCGGCAAACACGCGCCAGGTGAGCTGCGGCGTGGCGAAGGGCGAGGTCTCGGCCACACCCGGCACCAGGCGCGCGATCTGCTGCCACAGCCATTGCGCCAGGAACGGAAAGCTCACGTTGGCGCAGATGCCGGTGGCGTCGGCCAGCGCCAGGCTCAAGGCGCGGCGCACGGCTGCGCTCGGCACGATCACCGTCTGCGTCGAGAACACGCCCACGCCGCCGGTTTGCAAGTGCCGCAGCAGCAGCGCCTGCAAGAGCTCGAAGCGGTTGGAGAAATGGATGTGCAGCATGGTCGTGCCGGGTCGGCCAGTCTATGCGGCGCCGCGCCACCGCCCAGCTTGACGCAGCCCAGGCTCATGGCGTGAGCCAGCCTGGGGCTCCGAGGCAGAGGCCTCAGGCCTCAGTGCGAACCACGTGACGCGCCCCAAATTCGCCAGCCAGGACTCGTACGCGTCTGCGTTCAATGGCATACGTTTCACGGGCTCCTTTCGGCGCAAAGCTGCCGCTTGAGAATCACCGAATTCATTCACCGCAGAGTAACGGAGGACGCAGAGTTGGCGCAGAGGAAATGCAATGGATTCAAATCGTTTCCTGTATTTCTCTGCGGACCTCTGCGTCCTTCGTTCCTCTGCGGTGAAGGCTGCTTGTATTCGGCGGCTTTGCGCCGCAAGCGGTCCAAGTGACCTCAGCCCGCCAGACCCAATGCGCCGGCCACGGCACCCAAGGCGACCAGCCAGATCGGGCTGATCCTGGTCGTCAGCATCATCGCCACCGTGATGGGCACGAGCAGCACCGCGCCCAGGCTGTCGCGTACCGGTTCGGTGAGGATCCATCCGGTGGCGAGCAGCAGTCCGAGCGTGAGCGGCGCCAGCCCGGCGGTGAAGGCGCGCACGCCGCGAGATTCGCGCCGCTGCGCGCCCCAGCGCGTGGCGCTCAGCGCCAGCGTGGTCGATGGCAGCAGGCTGCCGCACAGCGTGGCCACCACGCCGGCCAGGCCGGCAATGTTCCAGCCGACGACGGCCACGAACAGCACGTTCGGCCCAGGCGCGGCCTGGGCGATGGCCACCGAGGCGGTGAACTGCGCGTCGCTCAGCCAGCCCATCTGTCCCACCACGTAGCGCTGCATGTCCGGCGCGGTGGTGATGGCCCCGCCGATGGCCAGCAGCGAGAGCATGCCGAAGTGCAGGAACAGCGCCAGCAGCACGCCTGCATCCAGGCCATGGGCGCCGAAGAACAGGCCACTCAACGGACCTCCCTGCGCGCTGCGCGCGGCGGGATTCGCGCTGGGCAGCGGCCCGGCACGCTCATGGCCGCAAACGCAACCAGGCCACGGCCACGGCGGCCGACCCGAGGCCCAGCACCACGCCGACCATCGGCCAGCGCAACACGCCGATGGCCAGCAGCGTGAGCAACGTGAACAACGCGCCGAGCGGCCAGCCCAGCACACTGGTGCGCAGCGTGCCCACCAGCTTCAGCGCGGTGGCGATGACCAGGCCGGCGGCCACCGCGCCCATGCCGCGCAACGCGCCGGCGACCATCGGCTGCTGCATGAACTGCCCATACAGTGCGGCCAGCGCCAGCACGATGACCAGCGGCGCGCACATCAGCCCGCCCAGCGCCGCCGCGGCACCGCGCCAGCCGAGAAAGCGGTCGCCGATCATCAGCGCCATGTTGACGATGTTCGGGCCGGGCAGCACCTGGCCCAGCGAGAGCAGCTCCAAAAACTGCGCCGGCGTGAGCCAGCGCTCGCGTTCGACCAGTTCGCGCTGCGCCACCGCCAGCACGCCGCCGAAGCCCTGCAGCGCCAGGCGGTTGAAGACACGGAAGATCTGCGCCGCGCTGTGCGGCGTGTGCAGCGCCAGGGCGCCTTCGCCCGAGGCCTCAGACATGCAAGCCGCCGCGCATGCGCCGCGCCGCCCAAAGGCTGGTGGCCAGGGCCGCGGCCATCCAGGCCAGCGCCACCCAGCTCAGGCCGCCGTAGCCGCCGGCGGCAATCATCGCGCCGCCGCTGGCCGCACCGGCAAACTGGCCCAGGTACATGGCCGAGGAGTTCAACGAGATCAGCGCCGTGGCCAGGGCCGGCGCGGCCAGCGCCAG
>DASQFA010000414.1:0-9831 GCA_035633375.1 Rubrivivax sp. | reverse complement strand
TTCGAGTGAGGAAATTACCTCGACCATGCCCTTGCGCTCGAGCACGCCGCCTTCGCTGATCGGCCGCGTGACGAAGGGAATGTCCTCGACGCTGGCCGGCGGGTAGAGCAAACCGTTGCTCGGCACGCTTAAGGACGTGGCATTGCTCACCGCACTGCTCTCGATCGACGGCTTGCTGCCGTCGAGGAAGCTGTTGAACATCTTCGGGTTCAGGCCGCCGCGCAGCGCCTGATCAGGAGTCAGGCCGTAGTAGCCCCACACCGTGTCGGGCGTGGACGCGCTGAAATGCGGCAGCCACTTGTGGCCACGCCCGGCGGCCACCACCGGGAAGCCGCAGGTACGCGCCCAGTCGACCAGGTCGCAGATCAGCGCCGGCTGGTCGCCGAAGGCCAGCGAATACACCACGCCGGCCTGAAGCGCGCGCCGCGCCAGCAGCGGCCCGCAGAAGGCATCGGCCTCGACCGTGACGTTGACCACATGCTTGCCCGCCGCAAACGCCGCGAGGCAATGCTCGACGGCGGCAATCGGATGCCCGGTGCATTCCACCACCACGTCCACCGCCGGGTGGCTGACCAGCGCGCGCCAGTCCTCGCCGATGTGTGTGCTGCCCTGCTTCAGCGCCTCGGCCAGCGACGCGGCCGAGGTGCGTGCCGGCTCCCAGCCGACTCGCGCCAGGTTGGCGCGAGCTGCATCGGGTGACAGGTCGGCAATGCCGAGCAGGTGCACGCCCGGCGTGCGCGGGATCTGCGCCAGGTACATGGAGCCGAACTTGCCGGCGCCGATCAGCGCCACGCGGATTGGGCGGCCTTCGGCGGCGCGCTGCTGCAACCTGGCGAACAGGCTCATTGGGCAACCCTCCGCGCTGCGCGCTGCGGGATGAGCGCTTGGGGGCGGCCCGGCGCGCTCATGCGGTGGCCACGGCAATCACGTCGAGCGAGGTCTGCAGCGCGCTGGCCGGCACCCCGTTCTTCCATGGCAGGTCCACCGGGTCGCTGCGCCGCAGGCAATCGTCGCCCAGGCATTCGATCGGGTGGAAGTCGCGGTGCGCGATGTACTCCGGCCGCTTGAAGCGGCGGATGTGGTTGCTCACCGCGCACAGGCTCAAATAGACGCTGACGCGGTTCCACGGCGACAGGTTGCTGCCCGAGGCATGCACCAGGCAGCTGTGGAAAAGGATCATCGAGCCGGCCGGGCCCTTGGGCGAGACGATGCCCCCATGCTTGCCGCCGGCACGTTCGACCAGCTGGCGGATCAGCGCATCGTCCACCGTCCACAGCGGATAGCTGGTGGTGCGCGTGTCATGGTGCGCGTCGACCACGCCCTTCCTGTGGCTGCCGGGGATGAACATCAGCGGGCCGTTGAACTCGTTCACGTCGTCCAGGAAGATGGCCACGTTCATGGCTCGTTCGGTGGGCATCAGGTCGTCGTTGAGCCACGTGCCGTAATCCTGGTGCCATTGCCAGACGTCGCCTTCGAAGGCCATCTTGCCGTTGATCTTGAACTGGTGCATGTACAGCGGCTCGCCCAGCAGGTCCATCACCGGCTGCACCATGCGCGGATGCCGCGCCAGCCGCGCGAAGGGCGCGCTGATCAGGTGGGCGGCAAAGTTGGTGCGCACCGCGTCGGAATCCTTCTCGCGCACGTTGTAGGCCTCGCGCCGGGCGTACAGCTCGGGCACCGCGGCGTTCAGCACGCCGACCTCGTCGGCGCTGAACAGGCCGGGGAAGAACAGGTAGCCCTGGCTCTCGAACTGCTCGAACTGCTGGCGCGTGAGTTTCATCTGCGGTCTCCATTCCGGCCCGATCCAGTAGGCCGTGTCGTCGGCAAAGCATACCCGCACCCGCGGTGCTGCGGCCGCGTCGCAGAGCTGGCAGACTCCACACCCATGCGCAACCTGTCGAAGTGGCTGCTCGGGGCCGTGCTCGCGCTGCTGCTCACCGCGCTGCTCGCGCTGGCGCTGGCCGTCGAGGGCGCGCCTCGGGTGCCACATCGCGATGAGGTGTCTGCGGCCGATGTCGACCGCGCGGTGGCCCTGCTGCGGTACCACGACCCACGCCGCGCACCGCTCGGGCAGCTGCGCTCGTTGTCGCTGAGCGAACGCGACATCGATCTACTGGTCCACCACGCGGCGCGGCGCTGGCTGGAGGCCGACACGCGCATACGGCTGCAACCCGGCAGGTTGTTCCTGCAAGCCAGCGTCGCCGGGCCGCGGGGGCGCTGGCTGAACATCGAACTGGTGTTGCGCCAGGCCGCGATCCTTCCGGCTGTCGACAGTCTGAGGGTCGGCCGCCTGCCCGTGCCTTCGCTGCTGGCGATGCCATTGCTGCGCGCCTTCGCGGCACGACAGGGTGTGCAGGCCGACGCGCTGCTGCTGGCGGTCGACTGGATCGAACGCGTCACGCTGGCCCCTGGCCGGATGGTGGTCCGCTACCGCATCGACCCCGACACCGTGTCTCGGCTGCGGGCCGCACTCGTGGCCCCTGCCGACCAGCAGCGGCTTCGCGCCTACAACGAACGGCTGGCCCTGTTGACGCGGGGCGTCGAAGGCCAGGCCCGCTCGGTGGCAGCGGTGTTGCCACCGCTGTTCGCGCTGGCCGCCGAGCGCAGCGCCGACGGTGGCGACGCGGTCGCGGAGAACCGCGCCGCCTTGCTGACCTTGACCTTCTTCGCCAACGACCGCCCGCTCGGGCTGGTGGTGCCCGCGGCCTACCACTGGCCGCGGCCGCAGCACTTGACGCTGACGCTGCGGCAGCGCCAGGACTTCGCGCTGCACTTCCTGATTTCGGCCGTCATTGCCGCCGAGGCCGGCACGCCCTTGGCCGACGCCGTCGGCCTGTGGAAGGAACTGGCCGACGCGCGCCGCGGCGGCAGCGGTTTCAGCTTCAACGATCTCGCTGCCGACCGCGCGGGTACCCGCTTCGGCGAGCTTGCCGTGCGCGACCCGGTGCGGCTGCAGGCACGCATCGCCGCAGGCGTGGGCGACGTCGACCTGATGCCGGAGCCCGGCGACCTGCCGCAACACCTGCCGCAGGCCGAATTCATCGCACGCTATGGCGGCGTCGGCGGTGCCGGCTACAGCCGCATGCTGGCCGAAATCGAGGCGCGCATCGACGCGTTGCCGTTGTTCCGTTGATCAGCCGCGAACCGCGGCTCGTGCCATGCCTGGCGCACGCTCGCAGGAACGACCATGCTGCAGCTCAGCCGCCGGCGGCTTCGGCCTCGGCGAAGAAGGTCGCGGCGTGCTGCTGCGCCAGGCGCTACAACGGGGTCTGCCGCGGGCGGTGAGGTTCGTCGTGGAGTGGCGCACCATCCGGCGCCCGGCGCGGCTGCCGATCCGTCGCTTGCCCGGCTGGCCCGTGCGGCAAACGCAGCGCAAGCCTGTCGGACTTGGGGCGTCGAAAGCGAAAAGCGGCCCCGGCGAGGACGTTTTTGCCGGATTCGCGGTCTTATAGCCCAGCTGTGGGACAAGATGACCGCTGTGGACGCTTTGCAGCCGACGCTCCCCAAGCCCGACAGGCTCCTGGCGCGGCAATACGTCACGAAACCCGACGCAAGCAGGACCGGGGCCACCTAAGGCTTAACTTTCAATGGATTTCGCAAGTCCTTATTTTTGAAGAACATTTTCTGGAGCCCTGACCAGGAACCGCGTCTAAGTACCTGATTTCATTGATTTTTTCCGCCAGTGCGTTGACCCTGTAGTTTTTGTGCGATACAGTGGCTATTAGTGGTCAAAGGTGGAAAAAAGTGTCGGAATGGGTTTTTCGGGGAACCTCAGCACTGGTGCTGGACGCAAAGGGGCGCATCAATGTGCCCGTGCGTCACCGCGACCCGCTCATGGCCGCCTGTAGTGGCCAGTTGACGCTGACCCGGCACTCCGAAGGCTACCTGCTGATCTACCCGCGGCCCACCTGGGAAGCGGTCGAGCGCGAGCTGATGCAGTTGAAGATCGCCTCCGAAGGCTGGCGCCGCATCTTCCTCGGCAGCGCCGTGGATGTGGAGATCGATAGCGCGGCACGCGTGCTCATCCCCCCGGAACTGCGCGACGCCGCCGGCCTGAACAAGGACGTGCTGCTCATCGGCACGGGCCGCCGCCTGGAGCTGTGGGACAAGCAGCGCCACGATGCCGTGGAGGCGCGGGTGGTGGCTGCGGGCATGACGGATGAAGTGCTGGGCCTGAGCCTGTGAAGCCCGGCGCCGACCCATGGACGCACACCACCGTCTTGCTCGAAGAAGCGGTGCAGGCCTTGTGCACCGCACCCGAGGGCATCTATGTGGACGGCACCTTCGGCCGCGGCGGGCATGCGCGCGCCATTCTCGGCAGGCTTTCGGCGCAGGGGCGTCTGATCGCCTTCGACAAGGACCCGGCGGCCATCGAGGCCGGCGCGGCGCTGGCCGATGCCCGGCTGCAACTGGTGCACGCCAGCTTTGCCGGCATGCGCCACTTGCTGGCGATGCACGGCATCCACCAGGTGCAGGGCGTGCTGCTCGACCTGGGCGTGAGCTCGCCGCAGATCGACGACCCGGCGCGCGGCTTCAGCTTCCGCTTCGATGCGCCGCTGGACATGCGCATGGACACGACCCGCGGCGAGACGGCCGCGGATTTTCTGGCCCGCGCCGATGAGCGCCTCCTCACACAGGTGATCCGCGACTATGGCGAAGAACGGTTTGCTTTTCAGGTTGCAAAGGCGCTTATGGCTCGCCGACAGAGCGGGCATGCGATTCGAAGCACCGGTGATCTGGCCGAAGTCGTGGCTGGTGCGGTCAAGAGCCGTGAACCGGGCCAGAACCCTGCCACGCGCACCTTTCAGGCTCTTCGGATTCACGTCAATGCCGAGCTCGAAGAGCTCGAACAAGGCCTGATCGCAGCGCTGGAATTGCTTGCACCTCGGGGACGCCTGGCCGTGATCAGCTTTCATTCTCTGGAAGACCGCATCGTCAAGACCTTCATCGCGCGCGAAAGCCACGATGAACCCGACCGGCGCGCACCCTTCGCGCCGGCGCGGGCGTCGCGGCTGAAGGCGCTGGGCCGCATCCGTGCCTCGGCGGCCGAGGTGGCGGCCAATCCACGCGCCCGATCGGCCGTGCTGCGCGTGGCCGAACGCACCCACGTGCCGTATGCCGTGGCGCCGGGGGTGCAGAGGTGACGCGTGTGAACCTGCTGCTGCTGGCCGCGCTGCTGGCCAGTTGCCTGTACCTGGTGAAGACGGCCTACGAGTCGCGGCGCCTGTTCCATGCGCTCGATCGCGCGCGCCATGAACAAGCCCAGCTCGACACCGAATTCAAGCGCCTGGATGCCGAACGCCAGGCACAGGCCACGCATCTGCGCGTGGAGAAGGTGGCGCGCGAGAAGCTGCGCATGCGCACCGCCACGCCGGCGGTCACCTACTACGTCAGCGGCAGCGCCGACTCGGCAGCCGCCGCACCGACGGCGTTGCCCACCCCGGCAGGGGGCACGCCATGAGCCGCATCGCCAAGCCCGTCAAGCGCCAGGCCGCGAGCAGCGTGCGCAACCTGAACTACGCCACCAGCCCGCTGCTGGCGTCGAAAACGCCGCCGTGGCGCTCGCGTTTCGTCGTGGCGCTGGTCGGTGTGTCCTTTGCCGTGCTCATCGGCCGCGCGGTCTACATCCAGATCATCGGCACCGACTTCTACCAGCAGCAGGGCGAAAAGCGTTTCGCGCACGTGCTGGACGTGCCGGCCAGCCGCGGCCGCGTGGTCGATCGCAACGGCCAGGTGCTGGCCACCAGCGTGCCCGTGCCGTCGATCTGGGCCATCCCGAAGGACTTTGCCGCCGACGTGCAGCAGCGCAAGGCGCTGGCGCAACTGCTCGGCATGAAGAGCAGCGAGCTCGACCAGCGCCTCGAAGCCAGCCGCAACTTCGCGTGGTTGAGCCGCCAGGTCGACGAGGCGCGCTGGCTGCAGGTCAAGGCGCTGGGGCTGAAAGGCGTGCACCAGTTGCGCGAGTACCGCCGCCACTATCCCGAAGGCGAATCGGCGGCGCACATCGTCGGCTTCACCAACATCGAGGAGAAGGGCCAGGAAGGCATCGAGCTGGCGTTCCAGCAGGAGCTGCAGGGCCGCAACGGCTCGCGCGCCGTGTTGCGCGACCGCCTCGGCCGCACGGTCGAGGACTTCGGCGAACAGGTCGATCCGGTGAACGGCCGCGACATCCAGCTGTCGATCGATTCGAAGGTGCAGTTCTTTGCCTACCAGCGCGTGCGCGACGCGGTCGCCGAACACGGCGCCAAGGCCGGCAGCGTGGTCGTGCTCGACGTGCGCTCAGGCGAGGTGCTGGCGCTGGCCAACTACCCCAGCTTCGACCCCGGCAACCGCAAGAACCTGTCGGGCGCGCAGCTGCGCAACCGCGCGCTCACCGACACCTTCGAGCCCGGCTCGACGATGAAGCCCTTTGTCATCGCGCTGGCGCTCGAGACCGGCCGCGTCAAGCCCGACACCATGATCCAGACCGCGCCCGGCAGTCTCACCATCACCGGCAGTACCATCAGGGATGCGCATGCGCACGGCCTGCTCAGCGTGGCCGAGGTGATCCAGAAGTCGAGCAACGTCGGCACCGTCAAGCTGGCCATGCAGATGCGGCCGCGCGAGATGTGGGAGCTGTTCGCGCAACTCGGCATCGGGCAGAAGCCGCAGATCGACTTTCCGGGCGCCGTCACCGGGCGGCTGCGCCCCTACAAGACCTGGCGCCCGATCGAACAGGCGACCATGAGCTACGGCTACGGCCTGTCGGTGTCGTTGTTCCAGCTGGCGCGCGCCTACAGCGTGCTGGCCCACGACGGCGAGATGCTGCCGAGTTCGATGCTGCGCCAGGAGCAGCCCGTTGCCGGCGTGCGCGTCATGTCCGCGCAGACGGCGCAGGCCGTGCGCGAGATGCTGCAGATGGCCGCCGGCGCCGGAGGCACCGCGCCGAAGGCGCAGACGCTGGGTTATTCGGTAGGCGGCAAGACCGGCACCGCGCACAAGCAGGAAGGCAAGTCCTACGCCACCAACAAGTACCGCGCCTGGTTCGTCGGCATGGCGCCGATCCATGATCCGCGCATCGTCGTCGCCGTCATGGTGGACGAACCGAGCAAGGGCGTGTACTACGGCGGCGCCGTGGCCGCACCGGTGTTCAGCCAGGTGGTGCAACAGACGCTGCGCCTGCTCGGCGTGTCGCCGGATCTCGAGGTTGCGCCGCAGATCGTCACCGACGCATCGGCGAGCGCCGTGCGCGAGAGTTTCTAGCCCGCGATGGCAATGGCACTGACGCACCTGCCCTCTGCAGCTGCCGCCGCACGCTGGCTGGGCGAGCGCGTCGGCGGCACGCTGTGCAGCGACAGCCGGCAATTGCGCGCCGGCGATGCGTTCATCGCATGGCCGGGTTATGCGCATGACGCAAGGCGCTTCGTGCCGGCGGCCCTGGCGGCCGGTGCCAGCGCCTGCCTGGTGGAGGCCGAGCGCGTGGCCGCGTTCGCCTTCGACGACGCGCGCATCGCGGCGGTGCCGCAGCTCAAGCGCCAATGCGGCGTCATCGCCAGCGCGTTCTTCGGCCAGCCGAGCCGGCGCTTGAGCATGGTGGCCAGCACCGGCACCAACGGCAAGACCTCCACCGTCTGGTGGGTGGCGCAGGCCCTGGGCAGCCTGGGCCGACGTTGCGCGGTGGTGGGCACGCTGGGCGTCGGCGAGCCGCCGCGCGCGGGGCCGGCAGCGCCGGCGCAGCCGACGGCCTTTGCCGACACCGGCTTCACCACGCCGGACGCGGTGATGCTGCAACAGGCGCTGCGCGGGCTGGTCGAGCAGGGCTTCGCGGCCTGCGCCCTCGAGGCCTCGTCGATCGGCTTGCACGAGCAGCGACTGGCGGGCACGCAATTCGATGTGGCGCTGTTCACCAACCTCACCCAGGACCACCTCGACTACCACGGCAGCATGGCCGATTACTGGCAGGCCAAACGTTCGCTTTTCGCCTGGCCCGGCCTCAAGGCCGCGGTGCTGAATGTCGACGACGCGCATGGCGCCGCGCTGGCCGAGGAGCTGCGCAGCACCGACATCGACCTGTGGACCTGCTCGGCGCAGGGCCGGGCGCGGCTGGCGGCCACGGCACAGGGCTACGTCGGCGGCGGGCTGGCCTTCGAGCTGCACGAGGGCGACACCGCGCTGCCGGTGCGCAGCTCGCTCATCGGCGACTTCAACGTCGGCAACCTGCTGCTGGTGATCGGCGCGTTGCGCGCGCTCGGCGTGCCTTTGGCCGATGCCGCGCAAGCCGTCGGCAGCTTGAGCCCCGTGCCCGGGCGCATGCAGCGCGTGACGGCCGACCTGCCGGGGCAGCCCGAAGTGGTGGTCGACTACGCGCACAGCCCCGACGCGCTGGAAAAGGCCTTGCTCGCGCTGCAGCCCTTTGCACGCCAGCGCGGCGGGCAGCTGTGGTGCGTGTTCGGCTGCGGCGGCAACCGCGACGCCGGCAAGCGCCCGATGATGGGCGCGATTGCCGCCAAGCTGGCAGGGCATGTGGTACTGACCAGCGACAACCCGCGCCACGAAGCGCCGGGATTCATCCTTGCGCAGATCCTCGCCGGCATCGCTGGCCATGACGAGGTGGATGTCATCGAAGACCGGCGCAAGGCCATCGCCATGGCCACGTCGCGCGCGGGGGCTGCGGACGTGATCCTGCTCGCCGGCAAGGGCCATGAGCAGTACCAGGATATCGCCGGCACGAAACGCGCCTTCTCCGACGTGAGCGAAGCACGCGACGCGCTGCGCCGTCGTGCCGGGGTGTGCGCATGATGACGCTGGCCCAGGCGCAGGCGCTGCTGCCGGGATCGAACCTGGTCGGCGACGGCAGCCTCGTGTTCACGCGCGTGCACAGCGACACGCGCAGCCTGCAGGCCGGTGACCTGTTCGTCGCGCTGAAGGGCGAGCGCTTCGATGCGCACGATTTCCTCTGCGACGCACGCCGCGCCGGTGCCGTGGCGGCGCTGGCCGAACGTGGCCTGGACAGCCAGGCCATGCCGGGCCTGCGCGTGGCCGACGCGCTGGGCGCGCTGCAAATGCTGGCGGCCGCGTGGCGCCAGCGTTTCGACCTGCCGCTGATCGCCGTCACCGGCAGCAACGGCAAGACCACGGTGACGCAGATGATCGCTTCGATCCTGCGCGCGGCGCACGGTGCGGCGGCTTTCGCCACCGAGGGCAACCTGAACAACCACATCGGAGTGCCGCTGACGCTGCTGCGGCTGCGTGACGTGCATCGCGCCGGCGTGGTCGAGCTGGGCATGAACCACCCGGGCGAGATCGAGCGGCTGGCCCGCATCGCCGCACCGACGGTGGCGCTGGTGAACAACGCGCAGCGTGAGCACCAGGAGTTCATGGCCACGGTGGAGGCGGCCGCGCGCGAGAACGCGGCCGTCATCGACGCGCTGGGCGCGGATGGCGTGGCCGTGTTCCCGGCTGACGATGAGTTCACGCCGCTGTGGCGGCAGATGGCCGGTGCGCGCAAGGTGCTGGGCTTCGCGCTGCGCGGCGACGCCGAGCTCACGCTCGATGCGCAGTGGCAGCGTTCGCAATGGGCCTTGCGCATGCGCACGCCTGCAGGCGAGGCGGACGTGGCCTTGCGCATGGCTGGACTGCACAACGCGAAGAACGCGCTCGCCGCCGCGGCCGCCGCGCTGGCGGTGGGCGTGGCGCTGCCGCACATCGTGCGCGGCCTGGAGGCTTTCGTGCCGGTGAAGGGCCGCTCGCAGCTGCACCGCCTGCAGCGCGGCAAGCGCCCGGTGACGCTGGTCGACGACAGCTACAACGCCAACCCGGATTCGGTGCGTGCCGCCATCGACGTGCTCGCCT
>DASQFA010000413.1:0-14877 GCA_035633375.1 Rubrivivax sp. | reverse complement strand
AGCGCCACCTTCACCGCATGGGCCACGGTCTCGTGGGCATCACGGAAGGGCAGGCCCTTCTTCACCAGGTAGTCGGCCAGGTCGGTGGCGGTGGCGTAGCCCTTGAGTGCGGCACGCTCCATGGCGTCGGCCTTGACGGTGATCCCGCCCACCATCTCGGCCATGATGCGCAGGGTGTCGGCCAGCGTGTCGACGGTGTCGAAGAGCGGCTCCTTGTCTTCCTGGTTGTCCTTGTTGTAGGTCAGCGCCTGGCCCTTCATCAGCGTCAGCAGCGCCATCAGGTGCCCCACCACGCGGCCGCTCTTGCCGCGCGCCAGCTCGGCGACATCGGGATTGCGCTTCTGCGGCATGATGGAACTGCCGGTGCAATAGCGGTCGGCCAGGTCGATGAAGCCGAAGTTCTGGCTGGCCCACAGCACGATCTCCTCGGCCAGGCGCGACACATGCACCATGGCGATCGAGGCACAGGCCGTGAATTCGAGGGCGAAGTCGCGGTCGCTGACGGCGTCCAGGCTGTTCTGGCACAGGCCCTCGAAGCCGAGACTGGCGGCGACCGCCTCGCGATCCAGCGGGTAGCTGGTGCCGGCCAGCGCGGCAGCGCCCAGCGGCAGCTGGTTGGTGCGGCGGCGCACATCGGCCAGGCGCTCGGCATCGCGCGCAAACATCTCCACATAGGCCAGCAGGTGGTGCGCCAGGCTCACCGGCTGCGCCACCTGCATGTGCGTGAAGCCGGGCATCACCGTGTCGGTGTGTGCTGCGGCCAGTGCAAGCAGCGCGCGCTGCATGTCGGCCAGCAGCACGGCCAGGCCGTCGATCTCGCCGCGCAACCACAGGCGCACGTCGGTGGCCACCTGGTCGTTGCGGCTGCGGCCCGTGTGCAGCCGCTTGCCCGCGTCGCCCACCAGCTGCGTCAGCCGGGCTTCGATGTTCAAGTGCACGTCTTCCAGCTCGAGCTTCCACTCGAAGCGGCCGGCTTCGATCTCTTGGGTGATCTGCGCCATGCCACTGCGGATGTCGGCCAGGTCCTGCGCGGTGATGATGCGCTGCGCCGCCAGCATCTGCGCATGTGCCAGGCTGCCTTCGATGTCGGCGCGCCACAGCCGCTGGTCGAAGCCGACGCTGGCGGTGTAGCGCTTCACCAGCTCGCTCATCGGCTCGCTGAACAGGGCCGACCAGGCCTGGGCTTTGTTGTCGAGCGGGTTGGCGGACATGGCGTGCTGACGCATTGAGACGACGCGGCGGTCGGGAGTCCTTATTATCGGTGGGCCATGTCACGTACTCCTACAAAGCAAACGCCGGGCCGGCCCGAGTTTTCTGATTCCCCCGCGGGGGGGCGGACGCCGCCAGGCGGCCTTGGGGGTTCTGCTGCCGATCCGCCGGGCAGCGAATTGGGCGACATCGACACGCGGCCGGTGAGCGTCTGGCCGGCGAGCACGCGGCCCACGGATCTGAATTCCACCGACGTCTCAGCCACGCACTTCGATCCCCTGCTCGGGCAGAAGGCGCGCGCCGGCGCACGCGCGGGTGCGGCGCTCGATGTCTGCGCCGGCATGTTGGTGCTGCGTGTGCTGCTGTGGGTGCAGGGTGTGTTGGCCATTGGCGTGTTGCTGACCTCTGCCGGGCCAGGCGACTGGCTCTCGCGCCAGGCCGGCGCGGCCTATGTGGGCGTGGCTGGCTGCCTGCTGTGGCTGGTGACGGTGTGTGCGCTCAAGGGTGCGCTGGCGCAGCGCAGCGGCGCGGCGCGCCTGGCCAGCCTGCTCGCGCTGGGTGCGGCCTCGGCGCTGATCGCGTGGTGGCCGCTGTGGTGGGCCGGACTGGCCGATGCCGGCGGCGGCCTGCACCTGGCAGGCGTGGCGCTGGCGGGTGCGGCGCTGGCCGGCTCAGTGTGGGCCTGGCTCGATCAGCGCGCGCGCCTTTGGCAGCCGGTGGATGCCAGCGTGCGTCTGGCGGAGCTGCAATCGCGCATCCGGCCGCATTTCCTGTTCAATGCGCTGAACACCGCGCTGGCGTTGGTTCGCGTCGACCCGGCGCGTGCCGAGGGCGTGCTCGAAGACCTGGCGCAACTGTTCCGCGTGGCACTGGCCGATGCCGGCGCGTCGGTCTCGCTGGACGAGGAGATCGACCTGGCGCAACGCTATCTGGCGATTGAGCAGATCCGCTACGGCAATCGGCTGCAGCTCAGCTGGGACATCGATGCGCGCGTCGGGCGCGCGCGCGTGCCACCGCTGGTGCTGCAGCCGCTGGTCGAAAACGCGGTGCGCCACGGGGTCGAACCTTCGGTGCAGGGCGCCCGCATCTGGGTGCAGGCGAGCGTGCGCCGCGGCCAGGCGGTGATCCTGGTCAGCAACACCGTGTCCGAGACGCCGTCCAGTCCCGGGCATGGCATGGCGCTGCAGAACGTGCGCGAGCGCTTGCGCCTGCTGCACGACGTGGCCGGGCAGTGCGACGTGTGGCGCGAAGGCGAGCTGTTCCGCGCGCGCATCATCGTGCCGATCTGATCCTGCGGCGATGACCCTGCGCGTGCTGCTGGTCGACGACGAAGCCCTTGCGCGCCTGCGCCTGCGCGCCTTGCTGAGCGACGTCGGCGAGCCCGCCACCGAGGTCATCGGTGAAGCGGGCGATGCCGCCAGCGCACTGGCGCTGCTGCGCGACCAGGCTTGCGACCTGCTGCTGCTGGACATCGGCCTGCCCGGCCGCGACGGATTGCAGCTGGCCGCGGCGCTGCGTGGCATGCCGCGGCCGCCGGCGGTGGTCTTCGTCACCGCACATGCCGAACATGCGCTGCGTGCCTTCGAACTCGAGGCGGTGGACTACCTGACCAAGCCGGTGTCGCGGGACCGCTTGCGCTCGGCCTTGCAGCGCGTGGCGCAAAGGCTGCGCCGCAGCGACACGGCGACGGCGAACTCGACGCCGGTGCTGGTGGTCAACGACCGCGGCCGCGTGCTGCGCCTGCCGGTGGACGAAGTGCTCTACCTGAAGGCCGAGTTGAAGTACGTGACGCTGCGCACCGCCCACCACGCCTATGTGCTGGACGATGCGCTGGCGGATCTGGAGCAGCGCCTGGGCGAGGGCTTCGTGCGCGTGCACCGCAATGCGCTGGTGGCCAAGGCGGCCGTGCGCTCGCTCGACCGGCGTGTCATGCGCAGCGCCGATGGCGGCAACGGGGACGCGCCGGTCGAGACCTGGGCCGTGCGCGTGGCGCCGCTCGACGAATGGCTGGCGGTGTCGCGTCGCCAACTGCCGGCGGTGCGTGACGCGTTGCGCTCCTGAGTGCGCCGCTGCCGGCTGCCAGGTGGCGAGCGCCAGGCGGCGTGCAAGCACTTCGGCCCGGGTCGGATGCTCGCGCGTGCCCGTTGGTCGGCGCTCTTCGGTCTCGGCATGCGCGGGTCGCATCCGACCACGGCGTGGCCGCATCCGACCTCCGCGTGGCCGCGCGCCGCATCAGCCGGTGTTGCGCAGCCCGGCCGCGATGCCGTTGATCGACAGGTGGATGCCGCGGCGCAAGCGCTGTGCAGTGGCATCGTCGGCATGCCCGGCCGCCACCGGCAGGCGGTGGCGGCGCATCAGCTCCACCTGCAGGTGGTTCAGCGGGTCCAGGTACGGGAAGCGGTGCTCGATGGAACGCGCCAGCGTCGGATTCGATTGCAGCCGCCGCGTCTCGCCGGTGATCAGCGACAGTGCGGCGTTCGCGCGCTCCCACTCGGCGCGCATCGCCGTGAAGATGCGCTTGCCCATGCGCTTGTCCTCGACCAGTTCGAGGTAACGCGCGGCGATGCGCAGATCGCTCTTGGCCAGCACCATGTCCAGGTTCGACAGCAGCGTGCGGAAGAAGGGCCATTGACGATGCATGCGTTGCAGCAGCTCGAGGCGCTGCTTGCGCGTGGACGCTTCGGCCAGGAAAGCGTCGATGGCCGAGCCGAATCCGCACCAGCCGGGCAGCGCCATGCGGCACTGGCCCCAGGAAAAGCCCCATGGGATGGCGCGCAGGTCCTCGATCGCGCGGTTCGCCTTGCGTGAGGCGGGGCGTGAGCCGATGTTCAGCTCGGCGATCTCGCGGATCGGCGTGGCGGCAAAAAAGTAGTCGGCGAAACCCGGCGTCTCGTAGACCAGCTTGCGGTAGGCTGCAAAACTGGCAAGACTGATCTGGTCGGCGGCGTCGAGGTAGGCCTTGGGCGCACTCTTCGTCGGGTGCAGCAGCGTGGCTTCGAGCGTGGCTGCGACCAATGTTTCCAGGTTGCGCCGGCCGATCTCCGGGTTGGCGTACTTCGAGCCGATGACCTCGCCCTGCTCGGTCAGGCGGATCTGGCCCTTCACCGTGCCCGGTGGCTGCGCCAGGATGGCCTGGTAGCTGGGCCCGCCGCCGCGGCCGACGGTGCCGCCGCGGCCGTGGAACAGACGCAGCGTCAGGCCGTGTTCGCGCTGCAGCGGGTCGAACAGCTCGACGAGTGCGTTTTCGCTGCGGTACAGCTCCCAGTTGCTGGTGAAGAAGCCACCGTCCTTGTTGCTGTCGCTGTAGCCGAGCATGATGTCCTGCTCGGCGCCGCTGCGGCAGATCATCGGCAGCACGCCCGGCTGGGCATAGAAGTCACGCATGATGCGCGCAGCATTGCGCAGATCCGCGATGGTCTCGAACAGCGGCACGACGATCAGATCGTTCGAGCCCGTGTCGTCGAGCGTGCCGCGCATCAGCCCGCACTCTTTCTGCAGCAGCAGCACTTCGAGCAGATCGCTGGCCTCCTCGGTGTGCGAGATGATGTAGTGGCGCAGCGCCTCGGTGCCGTAGCGTCGGCGCATCTCGGTGGCGGTCTCGAAGATCTCCAGCTCGGATCGCACCAGCGGTGAATAGTCGGCGCCGCGCACACGCAAGGGCCTGGCATCGTCGAGCAGCCTGACCAGCAGTTCGCGGCGCTGCGTTTCCGCCAGCGCGCGGTAGTCGGCTTCGATGCGCGCCACCTTCAGCAGTTCGGCCAGCACGGCTTCATGCTGGTCGGAGCTTTGCCGCAGGTCGACCGTGGCGAGGTGAAAGCCGAACACCTGCACCGCGCGCATCAGCGGTGCCAGCCGCGGCCCGATCAGCGCCTGGGCATGGTGAGTGCGCAGCGAGCGCTCGATGACGCGCAGGTCGCGCAGGAAGTCTTCGGCCCGCGCATAGGCCTGCTGCGAGACCACCGCGTGGCGCAGCGCTTCGGTACCGGTCAGTGCCTGCAACGTGGCGGCCAGGCGCGCATACATGCCAATCAGTGCGCGGCGATAGGGTTCGTCGCTGCGGTGTTCATTGTGGTCGGGCGAGGCCTCGGCCAGCGCCAGCATCTCGGCGCTCACCGGTGCCAGCATGTGAGAGGTGGACAGCTCGGCACCCAGCTGATGCACTTCCATCAGGTAAAAGCGCAGCGCGGTTTCCGACTGCCGTGCCAGGGCCATGCGCAGCGTGTCGGCGCTGACGTTCGGGTTGCCGTCGCGGTCACCGCCGATCCAGTGGCCCATGCGCAGGAAGGGCGCCACCTCATGCCCCGGCAAGGCCTGCTCGATCTCGCGGTACAGCCGTGGAATCTGGCGCAGGAAGGTGGCGTGGTAGTAGCCCAGCGCGTTCTCGATCTCGTCGGCCACGCTCAGCTTGGCGGTGCGCAGCATGCGTGTTTGCCACAGCTGCGTGACCCGCGCGCGGATCATTTCCTCGTTCTCGTGTTTCTCGCGCTCGGTGTTCAACTCGTCGCGCGCGCCGACGAACTCGGCGATCGCACGCTCGGCGTCGAGGATGCTCTTGCGCTGCACCTCGGTCGGGTGGGCGGTAAGCACCGGCGCAATGTAGGCGCGGCGCAAGGTGGCGGCGATGTCCGCAGCACGATGGTCGGCGCGATGCAGGCGTTCGAAGCTCACGGCCAGCGACCCTTCCTGCTGGTGGCCTTCGCGCTCGTGGTGCAGGCGCCGACGCACGTGGTGGCGGTCCTCTGCGATGTTGGCCAGGTGCGAAAAGTAGCTGAAGGCGCGGATCACGCTGACCGTCTGGTCGATGGACAGGTTCTTCAGCAGCCGGTCGAGCACGCGTCCGGCGCTGGCGTCCTGCTTCAGGCGGTAGGCCACCGACAACTTGCGCACGCGCTCGATCAACTCGAAGGCGTCGCGGCCTTCCTGTTCGCGGATGACCTCGCCCAGGATGCGACCGAGCAAGCGGATGTCTTCGATCAGCGGCCGGTTCTTCGATGCCGCATCGCTCTCGCCCTTGACGCCCTTGACACCCTTGACGCGCGTGGACTGCGCACGCTTTTTCGCAGCCGGTGCGGCACGGACGGTGGTGGACATGAAGATCTCCAGGGGGTTGTAACGATGTTAGCAAGGCGGGCTGGGTGGGGCGGGCGGCCGGCCCGCTTGACGCTGGCCATAATGCAAGCACCATGCCCGACACCACGATCATCGCCACGCGCGAGAGCCGCCTTGCCCTGTGGCAGGCCGAACATGTACGCGGGCTGCTGCAAAGCCGCTTCGGCCTGCGCGTCGAGCTGCTGGGTATGACCACGCGCGGCGACCAGATCCTCGACCGTGCCTTGTCCAAGGTCGGCGGCAAGGGTCTGTTCGTGAAGGAACTGGAGGCCGCGCTCGAGGACGGGCGTGCGCACCTCGCGGTGCATTCGCTGAAGGACATGCCGATGGATCTGCCGGCGGGTTTTGCGCTCGGCGCCGTGCTGGAGCGGGAAGATCCCCGCGACGCCTTCGTCAGCCCGCGCTTCGCGCGGCTGCAGGACTTGCCGAACGGCGCCTGCGTCGGCACCTCCAGCCTGCGCCGCGCGGCGCAACTGCTGGCGCTGCGCGCGGATCTGCGCATCGAGCCGCTGCGTGGCAACCTCGACACCCGGTTGCGCAAGCTCGACGAAGGCCACTACGACGCCATCGTGCTGGCAGCCGCCGGGCTGAAGCGCCTGGGCCTGGCAAAGCGCATCGCCTCGTTCTTCGACACCGCGCAGATGACGCCGGCCGCAGGGCAGGGTGCCTTGGGCATCGAACTGCGCGAAGAGTCCGGCGACCTTGCGCGCACGCTGTCGGCCCTGGTGCACCGGCCAAGCTGGCTGGCGGTGCATGCCGAGCGCGCGGTGTCGCGCGCGCTCGGCGGCAGTTGCAGCATGCCGCTGGCCGCCCACGCGGTGTGGTCAGGCGACATGCTGTGCATCGACGTCGCGCTGGGCCATGCACAGCAACTGTCGCGGCCCTTGCTGCGCACGCAGTTGCGTGAGCGCGTGGCCAGCGACGCCGACGCGCTGGCACTGGGCGCGCGCGCCGCGGCGCAGTTGCGCGCCAGTGGCGCCGAAAGTTACCTCAGCGCCGCAGTCTGACGCGGTCGGGGCCGGGCCGCAGGAGCACGCATGCGCGTCATCGTCACGCGGCCACGGGCCCAGGCCGAAGCGCTGGTACGTGAGTTGCAAGGTGCCGGCATCGACGCGGTCGCATTGCCGCTGATCCACATTGCGCCGCTGTCCGATGCGCTGCCGCTGCAACAAGCCTGGGCCGGCTTGCCACAGGCCGCGCTGGTGGTCTTCGTCAGCGCCAATGCGGTGCTGCATTTCATGTGCCAGCGTCCGGCGCATCTGGCCTGGCCGGCACATCTGCTGGCCGGCTCCACCGGACCGGGCACGTCGGCGGCACTGCGCGCGGCGGGTGTGCCGGCGCCCCTGCTGGTGGAGCCGGCCGGCAAGGTCTTCGATTCCGAGGCGCTGTGGCGGCAACTGCAGGCGCGCGATTGGCGCAGGCGGCATGTGTGTGTCGTGCGCGGCGAGGGCGGGCGTGACTGGCTGGCCGAGCGCCTTGCCGCGGCGGGCGCGCAAGTCGAGTTTGTCACCGCCTACGAGCGCCAGCTGCCGCGGCTGGACTCAACGGGCCAGGCCTTGCTCGATGCGGCCTCGCTGCAGCCGCGGCAACACCTGTGGGTCTTCAGCAGCTCGCAGGCGGTAGCCCACCTGGGGCAGCTGGCGCCACACGCCGACTGGTCCGCGGCCGGCGCCGTGGCGCCGCATGCGCGCATCGTGGAGCGCGCGCGGCAACTCGGTTTTGGCCAGGTCGGCCAGGCCGCCGTGAGCGCGCCCGCCCTGGCAATAGCCGTCGCGGCCGCCGAGCGCCGCTCGATACAATCCGGCGCTCCGTGATCGAGCCCATCTCCCCACCTGCCGGCGGCGCCAGCCCGGCCGCCAGCGCCGCGCCTGGCGGCGAGGTCACGCCCATTGAAACGCAGCCGTTGCCGGGGCGCTGGCTCGCCGCCGGCCTGGTGCTGCTGGCCGTGATGTGCGCTGCCGCCGTGATGTACGCCTGGAACACCCAGCAGCGTGTCAAGGGCCTCGAGCAACAACTGGTCAAGCGCCAGGAGGACAGCGGCGCGCAGGCCGCCGAGGCGCAGATGCTGGCCAAGCAGGCGCACGAAACCTCGCGCGACGCAGCCGCCAAGCTGTCGCTGTTGGAAGCGCGCGTGGCCGAGGCCACTTTGCAGCGTTCGCAACTGGAAGAGCTGATCCAGTCGTTGTCGCGCTCGCGCGACGAGAACATGCTGGCCGATGTCGAAGCCTCGATTCGCGTGGCCCTGCAGCAGACGGCCATCACCGGCAGTGCCGAACCGCTGGTGATTGCCCTCAAGCAGGCCGAAGAGAGGCTGGCGCGCTACAACCAGCCGCGCCTGGAAGGCGTGCGTCGCGCCATCGTGCAGGACCTGGACCGCGTGCGCGCGGCCGGGGTGGTGGACGTGGCGACGCTGGCCATCCGCCTCGACGAGGCGGTGCGCCTGGTGGATGAGTTGCCGCTGCTGTCGGCACCGCAGCGGTCTGTGGGGTCGCGCCAGGCGGCGCGCGTGCCGACACCGGCCAGCGCGGGCGCCTCGGCGCCGGGGCCGGACGCACCCGAGTCCGCCGAACGCGGCGCGTCCTGGGTGGAGTTCCTGAGCAGTACCTGGGCAGCGCTCAGCACGCGCGTCTGGGAAGAGGTGCGCGGACTCATCCGCGTGACGCCGATCGACCAACCGGAAGCCATGCTGATCGCGCCCGAGCAGGCCTTCTTCCTGCGCGAGAACCTGAAGCTGCGCCTGCTGAATGCGCGGCTGGCTTTGCTGAGCCGGCAGTTCGACACGGCGCAGTCGGACCTGCGCGACGCGCAGTCTGCGCTGGAACGCTATTTCGACCCAAGCTCGCGGCGCGTGCTCAACGCCATCGAGCTGGTACGCCTGGTCGGTGCCCAGGCGCGGCAGGTGGCCGCACCCCGGCCCGATGCCACGCTGGCCGCGATTGCCGCCGTGGCGGGCGGCCGCTGAACAGGGCCGGGGCCATACGATGCGCGGCATCATCTGGCTCGTGCTGTTGTTCGTGGTGGCGGTCGTGGCCGCGACCACGCTCGGGCGCAACGATGGCCTGGTCAGCATCTACTTCGGCAACTGGCGCACCGACCTGTCGCTGAACCTGTTTGTCATCCTGGTGCTGCTGGCCGGCGCGGTGCTGCTCGCGGCGGCACGTTCGATCAACCGCCTGATCAGCCTGCCGCAGCGCGCGCGCGAGTGGCGCCAGCTGCGCCACGAGCGCGCCGCGCATACCGGGCTGCGCGAGGCGCTGGCGGAGTTCTTTGCGGCGCGCTACAGCCGCGCGCACCGCGCCGCGCAGCGCGCGCTGGTCATCCAGGACGAGGCCGATGCGCTGAAGAGCGAGGCCGAGTTCCGCGTGCTGGGCCACCTGCTGGCCGCGGCCAGCCTGCATCGCATGCAGGACAGGCCGCGGCGCGACGAGATGATGCGCCAGCTCAAGCGCCTGCTGCGCAAGGGCTCGCTGACGCGTCCGGTGGACGAAGGTGCGGGTCTGCTGGCCGTCGAATGGGCCATCGACGACCGCGATGCGCCCCGTGCCATCGAACTGCTCGGCGCACTGCCGGCCGGGGTGGCGCGGCGCACCCAGGCCATGCGCCTGCGGCTGCTGGCGCAACGCCTGAGCCTGCAGCCGCTGCCCGCGCTGCAGACGGCGCGCCTGCTGGCCAAGCACCAGGCGTTCTCGCCGGCCGCGGCCACCAGCCTGCTGCGCACCTTGGCGGGCGAGGCACTCGACGGCGCGCTTGACGCCGACGCCTTGCGACAGGTGTGGCAACAGCTTGACGATGCCGACCGGCGCGATGCTGGCGTGGCTGCGCGCGCAGCCCGGCGTGCGGCCGCGCTGGGCGCTGTCGAGGACGCACGCGCCTGGCTGCGGCCGTTCTGGGAACGTATTGCCGAGCTCGAGCCCGAAGAGCGCGAATGGATCGCGCTGGCGTTGATGGAGGCGGTGACGGGCATCGGATCGGAATGGCTCCCCAGGCTGGAGAGCGCGTCGCGGGCTCTGCCCAACGATCCGGCCATCGCGGCAGCCTGCGGTTCGGCCATGATCGAAAGACAGCTCTGGGGCAAGGCACGTCGTCCGCTGGAACAGGCGGCCGTGGCTGGCAGTCTGGCCAGCCACGCGCGACGGCGCGCCTGGCGCTCACTGGCGCATCTGGCGCTGCAGGAAGGCGATCATCAGCGTGCGCAAGAGTGCGACCGCGCAGCGGCCGGGATCGACTGATATAATTTTCGGCTTGCGGCTGTAGCTCAGCTGGATAGAGTACTTGGCTACGAACCAAGGGGTCGTGGGTTCGATTCCTGCCAGCCGCACCAGAACTTTCGTTCTAGATCAACAGCTTAGAGATTTCGGTCTCTAGGCTGTTTTTCTTTGCTGGGGGACTTTTGGGGGACTTCCGTCCCCCGGCGAGTCCCCCAGACCCTTTCGCGCCAGCCTTGCAGTCTCTTCCTGCTCGCGCCGAAGCATCGCCAGGCTCTTGTTCCAGCGCCCGCTGTCTTCCTTGATCTTCTCCAGCGCGGCATGCAACTCGACGACCTGCGCCACGCTGTAGTGGCGGGTCATCGTCGGGTTGCTGTGCCACAGGATGTCGGCGGTGGTGCTCTCCGGCACGCCAGCCTCACGCAGGCGCATGCCCACGGTATGACGCAGGTCGTGCACGTGCAGGTCGGCCAGGCCGCCTGAGTCACATTCACGCCGCGCCCGCTGCCAGCCGGAGTTGTTCATCGTCTCAATCCGGCGGTACGGCATGGTGGCCGGCTGATCGGTGTTCTTGACCCGCTCGCGGCGGTACACGAAGACGAACTCCTCGTGCTGGCCACGCACGGACTCGATCACCGACTGCGCCACGCTGTTGCACACCACCACCCGCGCCCGCCGTCGGCCCTTCACATGCTCGCGCGGCACCTCGAAGACCGAGATGCCCAGCTCGGGCAACTTGATCTCCCAGGCCCACTGCAGGCTGCACACCACGTCGTCGCGCACGCCCGTGTTCAGGGCGAACAGGACCATGCGCGCCAGGTGATCGGGCAGCCGTGGCAACAGCGCGCGCTGTTCGGCCCAGGTGATGGGCCGAGGCTCGCGCTGGTGGCCCACCAGCGGCAGCATCGTGATGCTGGGCGCATGCGCCAGCCAGGTGTTGCCGTGGTCGTCGCGCCAGGACTTCGCCGCCAGATTCAGGATCCGGCGCACGATGCCCAACGCGAGGTTCACGGTCTTGTGCGCACGGCGCTCGCCCAGTCGCTTCGCAACGAATGGGGCGAGGGTGCCGTCATGCACCTGGTGAAGCTGCAGTTGGCCGATGAACGGCATGATGCGTTGAAGCAGGTAGGTATCGGTTTCAATGCTCACTTTGCCCTGGTGGGTCAGCAGGTAGTGCGCGGCGGCTTCATCAAACGTCCTCACGGGCCGCTCGCCGTGGATGGCCACGGCGCGCAGCCGGTCAAGTTGCCGGATCAGCCACCGGTCTGCTTCCGCAAAACTCGGGAAGCCGCGCTGGCGAAGTCGAGTGCCTCGCCAGTACTTGTCGACCTGCCAGGTGCCCTCTTTGTCGGGGTAGATGCCCCGTGTGTTTCGGCCCATCGTTTCTCTCCTTTCCTTGCAACGGGCCGTCCGTTCCAGCGGGCATTCTGCGCCGCGCCAGGCTCGGCGTCATCGACGGCGGGGGCGCCGGATTGCTGCTTCATCTCGTCGAAGACGCGGTCGAGGTCCTGCACGTCGAAGACGAGGCTTGTGCCGAGCCGCAGCGCGGTCAGGTGCGGCCGGACGGTGCTCTCGAAGGTCCGGCGCCTCATGCCGAGGTACTCCATCGCTTCGGCGCTGTTCAGGCCGCGCTTCACGGCGCAACTCCTGCCTGGGCATCGTCCGACGCTTCCGCCGGCGTCAGCGGGCCGCGCGGCTGGGCCACGATGTAGGCCGTGGCTGCGCGCGCACGCGATCCTGTCGGATGCAGCCATGAAAGGGTGTCGGGGCGCAGCAGTCCGTTGCGCCGCTTGTGCCGAGATCTGTTCAATGACATTTGAGGTCTCCAGATGTGGGCCGCGCGAGCCAAGGCGGTCGTCAATTGGGCGGGAACGCAACCGGGTGTCAACCCTGCACCGGCGTTCCCGCACGGGCATGGCTTTGGAGGTCGATCGATGTCATCCGAGCGGCAGGCCTCCATGCCGGTGGACGCTTCCAGGTTTGCAGCCGATGTCGGCTGCTGGTGGTCGTAAAAATGTCTATCCAGGCGAGTGCAGAGCGTTTCTGCAAGGCACCCCCGCGCACTTCAAAGTGCAAGGCACCGGCATCTCGTCGGATGCAGGCTGCCGCCCAGGCTGACCTGGGTTCCCTGGGTTGCTCATTGACCCGGTGCTTCCCGCTGGAAGAACTCCCCTACCACCGGGGAGAGCGGGGCCGCGTCTACAGCCGGGTGCCGCGCCTCAGAGGGGCGACAAAGCACACGGGCGCCTCAAGGGCGGTCGACGAAGGCTCGGGTTGGTCATGCGCGGCCGTAGGGCAGCGCACGTCGCAGGCTCGCACATCGGCGGCGTCTGCGACTTCGAAGGGTCCGAAGAACGGATCGATATGGAATGGCATCACCGCGTCGGGCGCGGTACGGCTCTCGAACTTGAAGAACAGGAGCCGGCGGCAGGTGCGGGTCACGACCGCTAACGGCTGCTTCATGGCACCGAGGCCAACGGACACAGCGTCCGGCCTGCTTGGACTTGAAGGTCTTGCGGCAGGCACGCAAGGCTCAGCACAGAGTTGACACGCGATCAGGCGCAGTCGTCAAGGCCCGCGATACAACTGTCGCATGACCATTCGACAGGGGCCTGCGACCCAGAGCCGTGAGAAGCGTTTCCAAGAAGTTCCTCAAGTGCCGATTAGTGTTTGAAGCACAACCTGAGTCAGCAACCGCGGGGTGTTGACAACGATTCTTCCGGCCTCTAGTTCGGACAGGATTTGATTGGCGACGTTGGGCATGGTTGAGGGCGTGCAGGACCTCCAAGCTGGAAGTACCTGTAGGGGCACCGCCGTCGATCTCACGCAAGCGCCGCCCTCGACGTTTGGTACCCGACGGAGGCCCTTCAGAGGCCCCGCCAAGCGCTCGGCAAGGTCACGTCGCCCGATCCAAGCCGCACGCGGCGCGATGCTAGAGTGACCGTTACACAGGGACGTGCAGATGGTGACTCCATGACCGCTGGGTCGATTCGGGGCCGCTGACCGTCACGCCGACGCGGGCGGAATACCGACCCGATCCCGACCGCCTGCAATGGCACCTCAAGAATAGGTTTCAGGCATGACGCACTTGCCCGAAGAACTCACCCAGCGCCTGCTGGCCTTCCGCGCCGAGCGTGACTGGGAGCAGTTCCACGACGCTCGAAGCCTTGCCACCGCCCTGTCCGTGGAGGCGTCCGAGCTGATGGAGCACTTCATCTGGGCCAAGGACGCCGACGTGGCCGAGATCGTCGACAAGCGCCGGGATGAAATCGAAGCTGAGCTTGCCGATGTCGGGATGCTGCTGGCCTACCTGTGCCATGACCTGGGCGTCGACCTGGCAGCTGCGGTGTCGCGGAAGATGGAGGCCAATGCGATCAAGTACCCGATTGAGAAGTCGCGCGGGCGATCGGAGAAATACACGCGCCTGTGACGGCGACGGGAGCCGACCTTGGAGCGCATTCCCATTCGGTTCGGCACCTGCCGGAGGCAGAGGCGCCATGGTGTAGCCAGCAACCATGCATGGCCGATTCGATGAGCAAGCGCCAGCTCGGGCTCTGGATGAACGCGGAGCGTGTCGGCACGTGGACCCGAACGCCGGGCGGTGACCAACTGGACTACGCACCTGACTGGGTTTCGTCGCCCCAAGGCCTGCCACTGTCGTTGGCGTTGCCGTTCCGCCCCGGCAACGAGCTGCATCGCGGCTCCGGTGTCGACGCGTTCTTCGAGAATCTGCTGCCAGACAGTTCAGTGGCGCGTGAGCGCCTCGCCCGTCGCTTCCAGGTCAGCACGCCCGATGCCTTCGGCTTGCTGTCCGAAGTGGGCCGAGACTGTGCCGGCGCTCTTTACATCGCGCCCTTGGACCAACCACCCGGCGACGTCCGGCGCATTGATGCCGACCCCCTCGACGAAGCCGACGTGGCCAGGCTGCTGCGCGCAGAGACTGAGGATCGTGCCCCTGGCCAGGTCGCGGAATCGCCGCAGGGGCCACGCGTCGCCGTTGCAGGTGCGCAGGAGAAGACGGCACTGCTTTGGCACCAGAACCGATGGTGGCGACCGGCGGGCGCCACGCCCACCACGCACATACTCAAGCTGCCGCTGGGCCTGGTCGGCAACATGCGGCTGGACCTCAGCGACTCGGTCGACAACGAGTGGCTGTGCGCTCTGGTTCTGGCTGCGTACGGCCTGCCCGTCGCCAGGTGCCATCCTGTGGTGTTCGAAGATCAACGCGTACTCGCCGTCGAGCGCTTTGACAGGCGCTGGTCGGACGATGGCCCATGGATCACCCGGCTACCTCAGGAAGACCTGTGCCAGGCCACGGGTAAAGCGCCAAACTTGAAGTACGAGGCTGACGGCG
>DASQFA010000412.1:0-3094 GCA_035633375.1 Rubrivivax sp. | reverse complement strand
GGCATAGTACTGAGAAAAGTCATCGGGGGTATTCATGGCGACAGCCTCCACGAGCCGCATGTTCTCGCCGAAGTGGCACAAGTTCAAGTACCGCGTGCGACCCTTCCCGAGGGCTGTTCGCCGAAGGCGACCACGTTTTCCCAGCGTAGTCTGGGAAAACGCGTAGATTCTTTCTCCGTGACTTCTCTGGCTTTCGCGAAGACGCTCAGTGCACGACGCCGGCGTAGACGTTCGGGAAGTGATGCTCGCGCATGTACATCGTCGCGCCCATGCCGTTTCGGCCGTAGTTGGTGACTCGCCAGCGCCTGGTACGCGGGATCTTGGCGATCAGGCCGTGGGAGTGCAGGCTTCTGAAGCACCGGCCAACCTTGGCACTTGCCTTCAATGGAATCGTCCGCACACGAGCGCAGTAAGTGTGTGGACGCCAGCCGTGCTCGGATATCTCGGTTGGTGAAGCCATGCAGGCAGTGCTCACCTGCCATCAAGCTCTTGAGCAGAGTGGCGCCTGCTTGCCCGGCGTGGGGTCGTCCACCACGGCCAGGCCATCGAAGTAACGGGCGTTGGTCTGCAACCAGACCTCGCGATCGCGGAAAAAGCTATGCCATGCGCCGCACTGAACGCACCGCGCCGCGACGCCGTGCTCGAAGGGCGCACCGGGGATCCCCACCGGCGTCGCGCGGGATAGCATCCGCCTACGAACTGCCCAAGGACATGCCATGAACATTCCCCGAAGCTTTGCCTGGATGCTCGGCTTGCTGACGCCCTTGCTGCTGGCCGGCTGCGGCTACAACGACTTCCAGCGCCTGGACGAACAGGTCAAGGCCCGCCTGGGTCGAGGTGCTGAACCAATACCAGCGCCGAGCCGACTTGATCCCCAATATCGTCAGCACGGCCAAGGGCGAAGCCAACTTCGAGCAGGAAACGCTGACCAAGGTGATCGAGGCAGCTTCCCGCCCAATCTGACGGCAATGATCTTCAGCTATCCAGTGAAGCCGACCTTCACGGTGCAGAACGAAGCCGCCATCAGCGCGCCGCCCGCCGTCAACTTCGACAAGCCCGCGGCGCCGGCCGCCGCCGTATCGAAGTGAATCGCGCCTGAACGATCCCGGCCTTCGATGCACGCTGCGGCTGCTGCTGGCCGCCTTCGAGCAGGCAGCAAGCCCGCAGATCGTGGTGCTGATGGTGCCGACGACGCAGCCCGAGGACATTGCCGCTTTTGCGTTTCCGCGTGGCCGACCGCTGGAAGATCGGCCGACGCGAGGTTGGCGACGGCTGATGGCCGGTGTGCAAAGCTTCGCCGCCGCGGCGCTATCCCGCCACGCGCGTGTAGGCGAACAGCGCCGACATCAGGATCACGATCACGCCAGTGGCGATGGCCAGGCGGTTGGCGAAGAGGCGTCGCATGGGTGGCCTTTCTAGGCGAAGCTGTAGCGCTCGGAATGGTATTTCGACATCGGCACGCCGAGCTCGCCCAGCGCGCTTTCCACCGCATCCATCATAGGGTTCGGGCCGCAAATGAAGTATTCGTGCTCGGCATAGGGCTTGGGCAGGTGGCGGCCCAGCAACTCGGCGTCGATGCGGCCGCTTTCGCCGGCCCAGCCGGGTGGCGGCTCGGCCAGCACCAGCACGACTCGCAGGTCGAGCCGCGGCTGCAGCGATTCCAACTCCTCGCGAAAGATGGTCGAGTCCAGGTCCTTGCTGCCGTAGAACAGCACCACCGGGCGCTTGTCGCCGCGATCGGCCAGCGTGCGCATCATGCTCATCATCGGCGTGATGCCGATGCCGCCGGCAATCAGCACATGCATGTCCGCCGGCTGGCCGATGGTGAAGGCGCCATAGGGCCCGTCGAGATAGACGCGCTGGCCCACCGGCAACTGGTGCACGGTGCTGGTGAAGTCGCCCAGGTTGCGGATCGTCATCGCGACGCGCCCGCTGGGGCTTTCCGCGCTGGACGAAAACGAGAACGGATGCGCGGTGATGCCGAAGGGGCTGCGCCACACGCTCAGCCAGCCGAACTGCCCGGGCGTGAAGCGAAAGCCGGCATGGCCGTCGGGCTCCATCACCAAGGTGGTGGCGTCGCCGCGCTCCTTTTGCACCGCCGCCACGCGGTAGGGCCGGCGCAGCATGAACAGCGGCTTGATCACGCGCACATACAGCAGCAGCGCGATCCAGAACACCACCAGGCCGATCCACAGCGCGCGCTTGCGCGGGTCTTCGAGGTAGAAGCTCCAGCCGATCATGTGCACGATGCCGCCGATGATGGCCACCAGCGCCAAGGCGATATGGGTGCGGTGCCAGAGCTCGTAGCCGAGCTTCAGCTTGACGCGCCACAGCGCGGCCACCACCAGCGCGGCCAGCGCGCCGATGGACAGCACCGCGGCCACCGCGCCGAGAGGCACCGCGCCGTCTTCGGGCCGGGCCAGCAGCTCTGGCTGGGCGGCAAAGATGATCAACGGGTGCGCCATCACCAGGCCCACCGCGACCAGCGAGATCTGGCGGTGGAAGTGGTAGATGACATCCTCGCCCCAGGGCGCGGTGACGTAGCGAAAGCGCGCCGTCAGGCCGAACTGCAGCCCCATCATGGCCAGTCCGGAATAGCCGATCGCCACCGCAAACTCGGTCCAGAAGCTGCGCGCCGGCGGCATTGCGCCAGTGAGCAGCGCAAACAGCGGCGCCAGGATGAAGAACAGGTACACCATGAGCCAGACGGCCCCTTGCACGGAAAACATCGACAGCACTCCTGCAACGTCGGCAGCTGGGGAGTATCGCCGGTTGCGCCACGCCACGTTGCGCGTGGCGCAGCATCACGCCACGCCCATCGTCGTGCTAGGTTACAGTCCCGTCGCCCCTGTCGAATCGCATGGCGCATACGCCCCGCACACCAGCCACCCTCAACACGGAAACGACCGATGCGCGAGATGGTGATCGCCTATTGCGGCCCTGCCGCAGTGCCTGAAGATTTCTGGGCCCGCTGGAACACCGACCCGCTGCTGATCGCGGCGCTGGTCGTGCTGGCGCTCGGGGTCGGCCGCAGCCACGGCGGCGGTCGCCACGCCGGCTGGGCCGCGCTGGGCGTGCTGGCGCTGGTCTTCGT
>DASQFA010000411.1:0-4304 GCA_035633375.1 Rubrivivax sp. | reverse complement strand
ATCTCGGCGATGTCGAGCGCATCGAACAGGCCTTCAGTGGCCGCCACGCGTTGCGCCAGTGCCGCCGGCACGCCCGCACCGGTCCATTCGGCCACGGCCGTCGACGTGGCGACGGCCGGCTCGAGCCGCGTGCGCAGCACGGCCACGGCCGGCGTGACGCGGTCGATCAGCGGCTGCAGCGCCTCGGCCAGGCGCCGCGGGTGCAGGAACCAGGTGGTGGCGCGCACGGCCAGGCCCATAAGGGCTTGGGTCATCGCCGCTTGCACCGCATCGTCGACGAGGTTGTCCAGCGCTTCGATCTGCTTGCACAGCTCGCCGTAACAGAAGACCTCGCGCATCGCCAGGTAGGCGCGCACGATCTGCGCAGGCTTGGCGCCCGTGGTCTCGGTCATGCGGTGCACGAAGGTCGGGCCGACGCGGTTGACCATGCGGTTCAGCACATGCGTGGCGATGATTTCGCGCTTCAGCGGGTGGCGCGGTATGTAGGCCGCGAACTTGTCGCGCAGCAGCGTCGGAAAGTAGCGCGGCAGCGCCGCCGCCACCCAGGGGTCTTCGGGCAGGTCCGAGGCGACCAGTTCGTCCGACAGCCACATCTTGCTGTAGGCCAGCAGCACCGCCAGCTCGGGGCTGCTCAGGCCCTCGCCCTGCGCCTGGCGCTCGGCGATCTGCTCGTCGGTGGGCAGGTACTCGACGGCGCGGTCGAGCTGGCCGATCTTCTCCAGGTGGCGCATGAAGCGCGCCTGCTGGTCGAGCAGGGCCACGCCCCGGCGCCGTGCCAGCGACAGCGCCTGGGTCTGGAAGTAGTTGTCGGCCAGCACCTGCGACGCCACCTCGTCGGTCATCTGCGGCAGCAGCACATTGCGCTGCTTTTCGGTCATCTCGCCGTCGCCGATGGCCAGGCCGAGCAGGATCTTGATGTTCACCTCGTGGTCGGAGGTGTCCACGCCGGCCGAGTTGTCGATGGCGTCGCTGTTGATGCGCACGCCGGCACGCGCCGCTTCGATGCGCCCGAGCTGCGTGCAGCCCAGGTTGCCGCCCTCGGCCACCACGCGGCAGCGCAGCTGGGCGCCGTTGACGCACAGCGCGTCGTTGGCGCGGTCGCCCACGTCGGCATGGCTTTCGCTGGCGGCCTTGATGTAAGTGCCGATGCCGCCGTTGTAGAGCAGGTCCACCGGCGCCTTGAGGATGGCGCTGAGCAGTTCCGTCGGCGAGAGCTTGAAGTCCTTGCCGGCGGCATCGATGCCCAGCGCGGCGCGCGCCTGCGGCGACAGCGGAATCGACTTCTCGGCGCGCGCCCAGATGCCGCCGCCGGCGGAGATGAGCTTGGCGTCGTAGTCGGCCCACGATGACCGCGGCAGCTTGAACAGGCGCTCGCGCTCGGCAAAGGATGCGGCCGCATCCGGGTTCGGATCGATGAACACATGGCGGTGGTCGAAGGCCGCGATCAGCCGGATATGGCGCGACAGCAGCATGCCGTTGCCGAACACGTCGCCCGACATGTCGCCCACGCCGACGACCGTGAAATCGGTGCTCTGCGTGTTCAGGCCCAGCTCGCGGAAGTGGCGCTTCACGCTTTCCCAGGCGCCGCGCGCGGTGATGCCCATGGCCTTGTGGTCGTAGCCGACGCTGCCGCCCGAGGCGAAGGCATCGCCCAGCCAGTGGCCGTACTCGGCCGAGACGGCATTGGCGAAGTCGGAGAAGGTGGCCGTGCCCTTGTCGGCCGCCACCACCAGGTAGGGGTCGTCGGCGTCCCGCCGGTGCACCAGCGGCGGCGGTGTGACCTGCCCGCCGACGAGGTTGTCGGTCAGGTCGAGCAGTGCGCGCAGGTAGTCCTGGTAGCAGGCCACGCCCTCCTTCATGAAGGCCTCGCGCTCGCTGGACGGCGGCGCCTTCTTCAGCACGAAACCGCCCTTGCTGCCGACCGGCACGATGACCGTGTTCTTCACCATCTGCGCCTTCACCAGGCCCAGCACCTCGGTGCGGAAATCCTCCTGCCGGTCGCTCCAGCGCAGCCCGCCGCGCGCCACCTTGCCGCCACGCAGGTGGATGCCCTCGAAGCGCGGCGAATAGACGAAGATCTCGAACAGCGGGCGCGGGCTGGGCAGCCCCGGCACCTGAGCCGAATCGAGCTTGAAGCTCAGGAATGTGCGGCGCGCACCGGGCGCCCCGGAATGGCCCACGCCGGTGCGCCAGTGGTTGGTGCGCAGCGTGGCCTGGATCAGCGCCAGCAGTTGGCGCAGCGCGCGGTCTTCGTTCAGGTTGCCGACGCGGTCGAGTGCCTGCTCGATGGCCTTGCGCTGCGACTCGGCGCTGGCGGCGTCGTGCGCCGTCGGGTGCAGGCGCAACGTGAACAGCTTGATGAGCATGCGCGCGATGTGCGGCTGCGCCGCCAGCGTGGCCTCGATCGTCGCCTGCGACAGCGCAAAGCCGATCTGCTTGAGGTACCTGGCATAGGCGCGCAGCACGACGATGTCGTCCGCGGCCATGCCGGCACGCAGCACCAGGCGGTTGAAGTCGTCGTTTTCCACCTCGCCGCGGAAGACCCGGGCAAAGGCGCCTTCGAACAGCCGCGCCAGCGCCTCGGGCTCGATTTCTTCCGACACGGCGGCATCGAGCTTGAAGTCGTGCATCGAGATCAGCTCGCCGTCGCCGCCGCCCCGGCGGATGCGGAAGTTGTCCTCGCCCATGACACGCACGCCCATGTGCTCGAGCATCGGCAGGCTGTCCGACAGCACCACCGGCGCACCCAGCCGATAGACCTTGAAGCCCAGGTTGCGCGCCGTGGCGCCGAGCGGGCGGTACAGCGTCAGGCCGAGCGGCTGCTCGGCGCTCATGGTGGCGATCTTCAGCACGTCGGGCACGGCGGCGCGAGCCCGGAAACATTCGCGGTAGACCTGCGGAAAGGCCGCGCCCCAGTGCTTGTACAGCGCCATGCCGTGGCCTTCGCCGACCTCGTCGACGAGTGCGTCGCGCAGCTCGTCGTCCCAGCGGCGCGACGCCGCCGTGAGCGCGGCTTCGATCTCGCCGCGCTCGAATTGCGGCACCTGGCCGGGCTGCGTGCGGATGGTGAAGTGCACGCGCGCCAGCAGCATGTCGCCTAGCAGCACGTCGGAATCGGCGCGCTGGCCGGCAAAGGCCGACATCAGGATGGCCTGGAACTTCCTGCGCAGCTCGGTGGAATAGGCCTCGCGCGGCACGTACACCAGGCACGAGACGAAGCGGTCGTAAGGGTCGCGCCAGAGGAAAAGACGCAGGCGCTGGCGCTCGCCGGCCGAGAGGATGCCGCGCGCCGTCTCGTACAGCTCTTCCTCGCCGATCTGGAACAGGTCGTCGCGCGGATACGACGCCAGGATGTGCTGCAGCGCCTTGGACAGGTGCCCGCCCTCGGGCAGCGCGGCCCGCGCGCTCACGGCCGCCACTTTCTGGCGCAGCAGCGGGATCTCGTCGACGCGTGCGCTGTAGGCGGTGGAGGTGAACAGGCCGATGAAGCGGTGCTCGCCGATGACCTCGCCGGCGGCGTTGTAGCGCTTCACGCCGACATAGTCGCTGTAACCCGGGCGGTGCACCGTGGAGCGCGTGTTCGCGCGTGTCACCAGCAGCAGCGGCAGCGGCGCGCGCGCCATGGCACGCGCCTGCGCCGGCACGGCGGCAAAACTCGCCGACACCTCGTTGCGGCTTTCGCGCAGCATGCCCAGCGCGCTGCCGCCGACCAGGCGCAACAGGTCCTCGCCCTGCTCGTTCACCAGGTCGTGGCGGCGATAGCCGAGCAGCGTCAGGTGGTCGTCGGCCAGCCACTCCAGGAACGCGCGGCTCTCGGCCACCAGCTCTGCCGGCAACACCACCGGCGCGTGCTCCAGTTCGGCAGTGGCCTCGCGCAGCTGCGCCAGCATCGGCTCCCAGTCGCGCACCGCCGCGCGCACGTCGCCGAGCACGCGTTCCAGCCCGCTGGCCAGTTCGCCGCGCAGGCCCGGATCGATCAGCCGGTCCACCTCGACATGCATCCACGACTCGCGGCTTGCCCCTCGATCCGGCTCGTCCGCCTGCAGGGGCCGCGCCGATTGCAACTGCCCCTGGGCATCCCGCTGCACCACCAGCACCGGGTGCACGATGAGGTGCAGTGTCAGGCCCTGGCGGTTGATCTCCATCGTGGTGGTGTCCACCAGGAACGGCATGTCGTCGTTCACGACCTCGATGACGCTGTGGCGCGAGGCCCAGCCGTCTTCGGCCAGAGCGGGGCTGATGACACGCAGCTTGGCCGCGCCCGGTGTGCGCTGCGCGGCAAACTGCCAGCACGACAGCAGCGC
>DASQFA010000410.1:0-27659 GCA_035633375.1 Rubrivivax sp. | reverse complement strand
GCCGATGCCGTGCGCCAGCGCACCGAAGGCGCCGTGCGTGCTGGTGTGGCTGTCGCCGCAGACCACCGTCATGCCCGGCAGCGTGGCGCCCTGCTCCGGCCCGATGACGTGCACGATGCCCTGGCGCTTGTCCAGGAAGGGGAAGTACGCCGCCGCACCGAAGGCCTTGATGTTGGCATCGAGCGTGGTGACCTGCAGCTTGGCTGTAGGGTCGCGGATCGCGTCGTAGCCGTCAGCCCAGCCGGTGGTCGGCGTGTTGTGGTCGGCGGTGGCGACGATCGAACTGGTGCGCCAGACCTTGCGCCCAGCCAGGCGCAGTCCCTCGAAGGCCTGCGGACTGGTGACCTCGTGCACCAAGTGGCGGTCGATGTACAGCACCGAGGTGCCGTCTTCCTCGGTGTGGACGACATGCTCGTCCCACAGCTTGTCGTAAAGCGTTCTTGCGGTCATGGATTGCCCTTCCAGGGCATGATTGTCGCGCGTTACGGCGGCCCGGTCAGCGCGGCGCAGCCTTCCACCGGGATGCGCGCCACGACCCGCCACGATTCACCGGTCGGCTGCATCACCACCGCTTCGCCTTCGGCCAGGCGCGGCGGGCCGGCCACGGCGCGAAACGGATTGCCGCGGCCGAACAGCCCAGCGGTTGCGACCCGCTTCGAAGGCCGATGTCGCGCGCATCCAACCTATGGTGCTCGCTGGCCGCCATTGCGGTGGCCAGCTCCGTTCAGAGAAACGTTGGCCACCCCAATGCCGGCCGGGTTCTCGGTGCTTTCGAGGCCGCGCAAATGCAGCGCTCCGCACGCGCTTTTGTGTTCTCGGCCATCGCACCCCACCGCGTGGCCCAAAAAGCCGCGGGCTTTCGGCAGACCGAGAAGAGCACTGCACTCACGCAGCGAGGCCATTGAGGGGCGGTGGAGGACAACGAACCCGACCGTCAATGGGGTGGCCAACGGAGAGAATAAGAACTTGGCTGAACGGAGTTGGCACCCCATTGACGGCCAGCGGGCGCAAAGAGTTGACGCGAATGTGCGCAATGAGCGCGCCTACGAAGGGCTGCTATGCGTCGTAAGCGGCCTGGCTGGTCCTGTGCAACCTGATCCGCAATGCCCGCGTCAACGCGCGCCGCGAACAGCACGTGCCTTCGAGTAGCGTGCCGCCGCGCGCAGCAGCGCCGGCACGTCCACTTTCAGCCCAGTGCGGCGACGACTTCCTGGGGTGCCTGCACCAGCTCGATCAGCACACCCTCGCCACCGATGGGGAACTCTTCGTTACCCTTCGGGTGGATGAAACAGATGTCGTGGCCGGCCGCGCCCTTGCGGATGCCCCCGGGCGCGAAGCGCACGCCGTTGGCGCTCATCCATTGCACCGCCTTCGGCAGGTCATCGACCCACAGACCCACATGGTTCAGCGGCGTGGCATGCACGGCCGGCTTCTTCTCGGGGTCGACCGGCTGCATCAGATCCACCTCGACCGCGTGCGGGCCAGTGCCCAGCGCGCAGATGTCTTCATCGACGTTCTCGCGTTCCGAGACGAACGTGCTCTTGACATGCAGGCCGAAGATGTCTACCCACAAGGACTTCAGTCGCTGCTTGTCGGGCCCGCCGATGGCAATCTGCTGCACACCCAGGATGCGAAAGTTCTTGTCCTTCATGTTGATCTCCTTATTCAAGCAAAACGAACAATGGGCTGGTCCACCGCCAGGCTGTCGCCCTTGCTGGCCAGGATTTCGACGACCGTGCCTTCCTGTGTGGCACTGAGGATATTTTCCATCTTCATCGCCTCGATCACGGCCAGCCGCTCACCGGCCTGCACCACCTGACCCGGCTTGACGACGACGTCGGTCAGCAGCCCCGGCATGGGTGAGAGCAGGAACTTGCTCATGTCCGCAGGGGCCTTGAACGGCATCATGCTCAGCAGCTCGGCGGCGCGCGCACTCATCACCTGGGCATCGATGCGCCGGCCGTTGTGCTCCACGCGCAGCCACAGGCCATGGCGCTCGACCTGCGCGGTAAAGGGCCGGCCATTGCAGGTGCCACTGGCGCGGATGCTTCCAAAGTGCCAGTCGCTGTCGATCGTGTAGTGGTGCCCGGCCAGGGTGATCCGGGTGGCCCCGTCCACGCTGATGCTCACCGGCACATGCGCATGCTCACCCTGATGCCCCTTGAGCACCACCACGAACTCGGTGCCGATGACCACGCGATGCCCGGCCAGTTGCCCGCTGATGCCGGCAGCGCGTTCGCGATAGCGCCGGTAGGCCGCCGCGGCCAGCGCCACCAGGAAGTTGGGGTCCTCGTGCGGCACGTCCTCGGCACGAAAGCCGCTGCCGTAATGTTCGGCGATGAAGCCGGTGTTGAAATCACCGGCGACGAACTTCGGGTGAGCCAGCAACGCCGCCTGGAACGGAATGTTGCTGCTCACGCCACGGATGACAAAGGCATTCAGCGCCTCGCGCATGCGCGTAATGGCGTCGTCGCGGTCCAGGCCATGCACGATCAGCTTGGCGATCATCGAGTCGTAGTACATCGGAATCTCGCCACCTTCGTAGACGCCGGTGTCCACGCGCACACCGCCGCCTTCGGGTACCGGTGCGGCGGCTTCCATGGTCTGCGGCGGCGGCAGGTAGCGCACCAGGCGGCCGGTGGACGGCAGAAAGCCGCGGAACGGGTCTTCGGCGTTGATGCGGCATTCCATGGCCCAGCCGCGCCGCGGGATTTGTGCCTGCGTGAACGGCAGCGCCTCGCCGGCCGCGACGCGGATCATCTGCTCCACCAGATCGATGCCGGTGATGCTTTCAGTGACCGGATGTTCCACCTGCAGCCGCGTATTCATCTCCAGGAAATAGAAGCTCTGGTCCTTGCCAACGACGAACTCCACCGTGCCCGCGCTCTGGTAGTTCACCGCCCGGGCCAGCGCCACCGCCTGCTCGCCCATGGCCTTGCGCGTGGCCTCGCTGATGAAGGGACTGGGTGCTTCTTCGATGACCTTCTGGTGGCGGCGCTGGATCGAACACTCGCGCTCGTGCAGGTAGACCGTGTTGCCGAAGGCGTCGCCGAGCACCTGGATCTCGATGTGGCGTGGCTGTTCGACGAACTTCTCGATGAACACGCGGTCGTCGCCGAAGCTCGCGCGCGCCTCGTTGCGGCAGGCCGTGAAGCCCTCGAAGGCCTCCTTGTCGTTGAAGGCCACGCGCAAGCCCTTGCCGCCGCCGCCCGCGCTGGCCTTGATCATCACCGGGTAGCCGATGTCCTGGGCGATCTGCACCGCGCGTTCCGGTGCCTCGATGGCCTCGTTCCAGCCGGGAATGGTGTTCACCTTGGCGGCCAGCGCCAGCTTCTTGGAAGCGATCTTGTCGCCCATTGCGGCGATGGATGCATGTTTCGGACCGATGAAGACAATGCCTTCTTCCTCGACGCGGCGCGCAAACTCCTCGTTCTCCGACAGGAAGCCATAGCCGGGGTGCACGGCTTGCGCGCCCGTGTCCTTGCAGGCGGCGATGATCCTGTCCATCGCCAGATAGGACTCACGGCTCGGTGCAGCGCCGATGAATACCGACTCGTCGGCCAATTCCACATGTCGGGCATCACGGTCCGCGTCGGAGTACACCGCCACGGTGGCTATGCCCATCTTCTTCGCGGTCTTCATCACCCGACAGGCGATCTCTCCGCGATTGGCAATCAGGATCTTCTTGAACATGGCACTTCGTTTCCCCACCTCACAATGGAATGTTCCCGTGCTTGCGCCACGGGTTGTCGAGCTTCTTGTCCTTGAGCATGGCCAAGGACCGACAGATGCGCTTGCGCGTCTCGCGCGGCTGGATCACGTCGTCGATGAAGCCACGCGCGCCGGCCACGAAGGGGTTGGCGAAGCGCTCCTTGTATTCGGCCTCGCGGCGGCTGAGCTTCTCGGGATCGCTCTTGTCCTCGCGGAAGATGATCTCGACCGCGCCCTTGGCGCCCATCACCGCGATCTCGGCGTTGGGCCAGGCGAGGTTGACGTCGCCGCGCAGATGCTTGGAGCTCATCACGTCGTAGGCACCCCCATAGGCCTTGCGCGTGATCACCGTGACCTTGGGCACGGTGCACTCGGCATAGGCATACAGCAGCTTGGCGCCGTGCTTGATGATGCCGCCGTATTCCTGTGCCGTGCCCGGCATGAATCCGGGCACGTCGACGAAGGTCAACACCGGAATGTTGAAGGCGTCGCAGAAGCGCACGAAGCGCGCCGCCTTGATGCTGCTCTTGATGTCCAGGCAGCCGGCCAACACTTGCGGGTTGTTGGCCACGATGCCCACGCTCTGGCCGTCCATTCGCGCGAAGCCGATGACGATGTTCCTGGCGTGCTCGCGCTGCAGTTCGAAAAAGTCGCCGTCGTCGACCACCTTGTAGATCAGTTCCTTGATCTCGTAGGGCTTGTTCGGGTTGTCCGGCACCAGCGTGTCGAGCGACCAGTCCAGCCGCTCGGCCGGGTCGCCGCTGTCGCGCACCGGAGGCTTCTCCTTGTTGTTCAACGGCAGGTAGTTGAAGAAGCGTCGCAGCATGTTGATCGCTTCGACATCGTTCTCGAACGCCAGGTCGGCGACGCCGCTCTTGGTGGTGTGCGTGATGGCGCCGCCGAGCTCCTCGGCGGTCACTTCCTCGTGGGTCACCGTCTTCACCACCTCGGGGCCGGTGACGAACATGTAGGCGCTGTCCTTGACCATGAAGATGAAGTCGGTCATGGCCGGGGAATACACCGCGCCGCCGGCACACGGCCCCATGATCAGGCTGATCTGCGGCACCACGCCACTGGCCATGACGTTGCGCTGGAAGACGTCGGCGTAGCCGCCCAACGACGCCACACCCTCCTGGATGCGTGCGCCGCCGGAGTCGTTGATGCCGATCATCGGCGCGCCGACCTTCATCGCCTGGTCCATCACCTTGCAGATCTTCTCGGCATGCGCTTCCGACAGCGCGCCGCCAAAGACGGTGAAGTCCTGGCTGAAGACGAACACCAGGCGGCCGCTGATCATGCCGTAGCCCGTTACGACACCGTCGCCGGGCACCTTGTTGTCGGCCATGCCGAAGTCGTTGCAGCGGTGCTCGACGAACATGTCCCATTCTTCGAAGGTGCCTTCGTCGAGCAGCAGCTCGATGCGCTCGCGAGCGCTCAACTTGCCCTTGGCATGCTGGGCGTCGACGCGCTTCTGCCCGCCGCCCATGCGTGCCGCTTCGCGCTTTTGTTCCAGTTTTTCAATGATGTCGTGCATGAATCACCTTGTCGTCCTGAGGCGCGGGACCGCCGGTTGTCTCCGCGGCCAGCATCAATGCCACCGCGGACTGAAGAATCGCCACATGCCGGCGCCAGCCGCGGCCGTCACTGCCCGGCAGGCGCTGCACCCAGCGCAGGCGCCGCGCCGCGTCGCCGACCCAGCGGCGCACGGGGGCAGGCTCGCGCGCCATTGCGCCGCGCAGCAACTCGGCCGCGGCGTCGTGGTGCGCCGCAGGAAGCGCTTGCAGCATGAGGGCGCTGGAATGCAGGTAGGCCAGCCAGTCGCGGGCCTGCGCCTGCTCCAGCGGCATCACCTCCAAGGGGTTGTCTTCGAAGTCGATCATCGTCATCTGCCCGCCGCCGGCGATGAAGTTGCGCGCGAAGGCCTGGCTCAGGCACTGTTCGCGCGCATGCACCTCCACCAGTGCCTGCAGGCCACGCTGCCAAGCCTCCAGCGCTTCGACACCGGCCTTTTTCAGCAAGACATCGAGTCGCTTGCCTTGCACATAGCTCTGCACGAAGAAGTCCACATCGACGTGCAACACCTGGGGAACCGGCACGCCGGCCGCGGCCAGGCTGCGCAGGCGGGCCACCTCGATCTGCTGCGCGCGCGCGCCCCCGTGCGCCGGCACCGCGCGCAGCAGCGGCAATGCGGTGGCACGCGCCATACCGTTGAGCAGATGGAACCGCCAGGCACCGCGTCGCGCACGCTGGCCCTTAACCAGCACGCTGCCGCGGCTGGTGCCGTGGAACACCTCGACCCGATGCGCGCGCCACGCCTGGCTGGCGCCGATGCGCTGCAGGTCAGCGGGTGTCATGTCCCCGCCCCGACGCGCGCCAGCTTCGGGCTGGGCGCTTCGCTGGCGTGCGCCAAGCCCATCGCGCCGAGCAACCGGCGCGCGGCCACCGAGGGCAGCAACTCCCCGGCATCGACCTGCTGCAGCACCGCCGGCAGCGCCAGCCGCACCTTCGGGTGCTGTCTGAAGGCCGCGCGCAGGCCGGCGTCGATGCGCTCCCACATCCAGGCCTTGTTCTGCTGCAAGCGCCGCGCCTGCAGCCGGCCGGACGCGCCCTGCAGCTCGCGAAACCTCGATACCAGCGCCCAGTACTCCTGCAGCCCCTGCGCCTTCAGCGCGCTGAGCTGCATCACCTGCGGCTGCCACAGCGCCGTGTCGTGATGCGCATGATCGGGATGCCCATGCTGGCCAAACAAGCGCAGCGCCGAAGTGATCTGCGAGCGTGCAAGGGTCGCGGCATGGGGGTCGAGGTCGGCCTTGTTGATGAGCACCAGGTCGGCCAGCTCCATCACGCCCTTCTTGATGGCCTGCAGGTCGTCGCCGGCGTTCGGCAGTTGCATCAGCACAAACATGTCGGTCATGCCGGCCACGGCGATTTCGCTCTGACCGACGCCGACGGTTTCGACGATGACGATGTCGTAGCCCGCGGCCTCGGCAACGAGCATCGATTCACGCGTCATTTCGGCCACACCGCCGAGCGTGCCCGACGCCGGGCTCGGGCGGATGAAGGCCTGCGCCTGCACCGACAGCTGCTCCATGCGTGTCTTGTCGCCCAGGATCGAGCCCCCGGACAGGCTGCTCGATGGGTCGACCGCCAACACCGCGACGCGGTGGCCGCGGGCGATCAACCACAGCCCCAGGGTTTCGATGAAGGTGCTCTTGCCCACGCCCGGCACGCCGCTGATGCCCAGGCGGAAGGCGCGGCCGCTGTGCGGCAGCAGCATGTCGAGCAGCTGATCGGCCAGCACGCGGTGATCTTCGCGCGTGGATTCGAGCAAGGTGATGGCCTTGGCCATGGCGCGGCGCTGCCGCGCACCGGGCTCGCCCAGCACACCATCCGACAACCACTGCGGGGCCGCAACGCGCATAGCCGACGCCTTGGCTTTCAGTCGGCAGCCTGAGCCTTGCGAACCTGCTCGAGCACATGCTTGGCGCTCGCCGGAATCGGCGTGCCCGGGCCGTAGATGCCCTTCACGCCAGCCGCGTACAGAAAGTCGTAGTCCTGCCGCGGCACCACGCCGCCGACGAAGACGACGATGTCGTCGCCGCCCTGGGACTTGAGCGCGTCGATGATCGCCGGCACCAGCGTCTTGTGCCCCGCGGCGAGCGTGCTCACGCCCACCGCATGCACGTCGTTCTCGATCGCCTGGCGCGCACATTCCTCGGGCGTCTGGAACAGCGCACCCATGTCGACGTCGAAGCCCAGGTCGGCAAAGGCGGTGGCCACCACCTTGGCGCCTCGGTCGTGGCCGTCCTGGCCGAGTTTGGCGATCATGACGCGTGGCCGGCGGCCCTGCTCTTCGGCGAAGGCATCGATGTCCTTCTTCAGTTCTTCCCAACCTTCAGCGGATTCGTAGGCGGCTGCGTACACACCGGTCACCTTCTGGATGTCGGCGCGGTGGCGCCCGTAGACCTTTTCCAAGGCATCGCTGATCTCGCCGACCGTGGCCCGCGCACGCACCGCATCGATGCTCAGGCCCAGCAGGTTGCCGCTGCCCGAGCGTGCCGCGGCCGTCAGTGCGTCGAGCGCGGCACTCACCTTGGCGCCGTCGCGTGCGGCCTTCACGCTCTTCAGCCGCTCGATCTGCGCCAGCCGCACCTGCACGTTGTCGACTACACGCGCCTCGATCGCGGCTTCGTGCTTCAGCTTGTACTTGTTGACCCCGACGATGACGTCGCGCCCGGCATCGATGCGCGCCTGCTTCTCGGCCGCGCTGGCCTCGATCTTCAGCTTGGCCCAGCCGGAACCGACGGCGCGTGTCATGCCGCCCAGGGCCTCGACCTCTTCGATGATGGCCCAGGCCGCATCGGCCATGTCCTGCGTCAGCTTTTCCATCATGTAGCTGCCGGCCCACGGGTCGACCACCTTGGTGATGTGCGTTTCCTCCTGGATGATGAGCTGGGTGTTGCGCGCGATACGCGAGCTGGTTTCGGTGGGCAACGCGATGGCCTCGTCGAAACTGTTGGTGTGCAGGCTCTGTGTGCCGCCGAAGACCGCGGCCATGGCCTCGATGGTGGTGCGCACGACGTTGTTGTACGGATCCTGCTCGGTCAGGCTCCAGCCACTGGTCTGGCTGTGGGTACGCAGCATCAGGCTCTTCGGGTGCTTTGCGCCGAAGCCCTGCATGATGCGGCACCACAGCAAGCGCGCCGCGCGCATCTTCGCGATCTCGAGATAGAAGTTCATGCCGATGGCCCAGAAGAAGCTCAGGCGCGGCGCGAAATCATCGACACTCAGGCCCTTGGCCATGGCGGTCTTGACGTACTCCTTGCCGTCGGCCAGCGTGAAGGCCAGTTCCAGCGCCTGGTTGGCGCCGGCTTCCTGCATGTGGTATCCCGAGATGCTGATCGAATTGAACTTCGGCATCTGCTGCGCGGTGTACTCGATGATGTCGCCGACGATGCGCATCGAGGCTTCGGGCGGGTAGATGTAGGTGTTGCGGACCATGAACTCCTTGAGGATGTCGTTCTGGATCGTGCCACTCAACTGCGCCTGCGCCACGCCTTGCTCTTCGGCCGCCACCACGTAGCCCGCCAGCACCGGCAGCACCGCACCGTTCATCGTCATCGACACGCTCACCTTCTCGAGCGGGATGCCATTGAACAGGATCTTCATGTCCTCGACCGAGTCGATCGCCACGCCTGCCTTGCCGACGTCGCCCGTCACGCGCGGATGGTCGCTGTCGTAGCCGCGGTGCGTGGCCAGATCGAAGGCCACTGACACGCCCTGCCCGCCCGCGGCCAGCGCGCGGCGGTAGAAGGCGTTCGACTCTTCTGCGGTGGAGAAACCCGCGTACTGGCGGATGGTCCATGGCCGCACCGCATACATCGTCGCCTGCGGGCCGCGCACAAAGGGCGCGAAGCCGGGCAAGGTGTCCGCGTGGGACAAGCCGCGCAGGTCAGCCGCGGTGTACAGCGGCTTGACCGTGATGCCTTCGGGCGTGACCCAGTTCAGGGCCTCCAGGCGGCCCCCGGGGGCCGCCTTGGCGGCCGACTTGGCCCAGGCTTCGAGTGCGGCAGCGGAGACTTGATCGGCAGCGTCGGACATGGGGCCCTCCTGTGGCAGCGCATTGGCGCCGTGATTGTGCGACACGCCAAGGGCCGTGACGCGGGAAACCGGTGTCGCGCAGGTCATAGGCTCTTGGGCTGCGGGCCCGGTGGGACCGGTTTACGACCTTGCGCGAGAGTCTTGCAAGCCGATACATTATGCATAATTATGAATTCAGAATCCCGATAACCCGATGACGAACGCAGCCCCTGCACGCGCCCCGTCCGGCGGCGATTTCCTGGCCGCATCGCGACCGCTGGCGCGTCGAGCGTTGTACCAGGAGGTGGCCGACGGCTTGCGGCAACAGATCTTCAGCCGCGAGCTCGAACCCGGCAGCTGGATCGACGAGATGAAGCTGAGCCAGCAGTTCGGCATCAGCCGCACCCCCCTGCGCGAGGCGCTGAAGGTGTTGGCCGCCGAAGGACTGGTGACGATGAAGCTGCGACGCGGGGCCTACGTGACCGAGATGTCGCGCGAGGACGTGGCCCAGGTCTACCATCTGCTCGCGCTGCTGGAAAGCGACGCAGCGGCATGGGTGGCCGAACATGCCGACGAGGCCCAGCTTGCACGCTTGCATCAGTTGCACGCCAAACTCGAAAAGCAGGTGCGCCAGCGCGATGCCTTCTTCGCCACCAACGAGCAGTTCCATATGGCCTTGCTGGAAATCGCCGGCAATCGCTGGGCCGTGCAGATCGTCACCGACCTGCGCAAGGTGATGAAGCTGAACCGCCACCTGTCACTGCACATGCGCGGACGCCTGAGCGATTCGCTGGCCGAACACGGAGCGCTGATGCAGGCGGTCTGTGCGGGCGCCGGGCCGCTGGCGCGCGAGTTGATGCAGGCACACTTCAGGAGCGGGCTCGAGGCCGCTTCGGCCTGAAGAACCAGGCGAAGCGCGCAGTGGCCGCGCCGCTTGTCTCAGCGGCGCGGAGTGGCCAGATCCTGGGTCACGAGCTGAGCCACATCGTCTTCGATCAAGGCCCAGAAAGGGTTGCTGCGCAGCCGCGTCAGCGAGCCGAGCGACAAGGTGATGGCACCGTGTTCTCCGCGCAGCAGCCACGAGCCGATGCTCGGGATGCCGTCGCGCCCGCTGCCCGGCATGAAGCCGTAGGCCGGATCGTCGCCCGGAAAGGGCAGTGCCACATGACCCAGCGACACCAGGCCTGAGGGCCAGTCGAGTGCCGTGGCCAGGCTCGTGCGGCCCCCCTCGGGCGCCAGCCGCAGCACGCCGATGCGCGCGCCCTGCGCCGCTACATTGCTGACGATGTCCAGCGTATAGCCGCGCGGGCTGCGCTCCAGCCGCTCGATCAGCGTGCGCGCCGCAGGCCGCGTCAGGCCGCGCAGTTCGGGCACGCGGTTCACGTCGAACATCACCAGCCGGTGCGCGGGATGGTGCAGCCGCGCATACAGCCTGTCGGCCACGCCTACCGAGCCGACGGTGGAATCGACCACCGATTGCCAGGTGACGACCGGCGGCAACTGCGCGAGCCGCCCCGCTCGCTCGGCCTCGGCCAACGATCGATGCAGCGAGCGCGTGGCGCGGTTGATCTGTCGCGACGCATTCACCGGGAATGAGTTGAACTTGTAGGGATCCAGCTCGGGGGCGATGGCCTGCCAGCGCACCTTGTCGAGCACGGGCAGCGGCACCACGCTGAACAGATCGATGAGTTCGGCGAGTGCGGCCACCGGCGTGAGCTCGATCGCCGGCGAAACCAGCAACACCCGGTCAGGGCGGCGCAGCGCACCGTCTTGCAGGGCGTCGAGGGCGTACTGCAGCGCCAGCGTGCCCCCAGACGAGTAACCGCCCAAGTAGAAGGGCTGGGTGGCGGGCGCACGCGAGGCCACGTCCCGGGCCGCGATGCGCACGGCAGCGGTCCAGTCGCGCACGCTCATCTCGGTCATCATCGAGGGCAAGGTGCCATGGCCGGGCAGGCGCAACACCGTGACTTCGAAACCCCGCGCGTGCAGTGCGTCGGCCAGCGCCTTCATCGAGTAGGGTGAATCGGTCAGGCCGTGCACCAGCAGCGCATGTCCCACAGGCTGCGGCGACGACAACCGGAACGAGCGGTTGTAGGGCGCACCATCGACCAGCCTGTGCAGCCAGCCCGACTTGTTGAAGCGGCTGTTCTCGAAGGCTTCGACCGCGCCCGACGCGCAGTCCGCGGCGTGCGCGTCACCCGGCCCGGAAGCCGGCGCGACAGAGGTACCGGGCCGGGCGCAGGAGGCATCGATGCCATGGCGCGCCCAGTCGTCGGTCTTGAGCTGCAATTCCTCGAACAGGCCGGCCTCCAGCCGCTGATAGCCGGCGAAGTCGAGCGCGCCATGCGTATCGGCCGAGAACTCCTTGTCCAGCAGTTCGGTGTGCCAGGGCTGCAACGGCGGCAGTGTGCCCACCGCGAATAGCGTGAAGCCGAAGGCGATGGCCAGTGCCAGCGCCAGCAAGCCACCGCCCAGACGCAGCGCCCAGCGACCGACGCGCGGGAGTTTCATGTAGGCCGCGCGGATGGACGACGCATCGAGGCAGGAGCTTCGGTTCGTCGCTGCGCGCTTCAGCCCGGCCAGGCCCTGGCGCCCACGCCACCGTGCGCACAGGAAGACACACGGTGGAGCGCGGCGCGCCCCCCGGCTGCCTTCATCGCCCGCGCGTCCTGCGAGGCCGACCGAGGCCAGACACGAACGGCCGGGCCTGGCACCCAGGCTGCGCGTACTGCGAAACCGCGGTGCATGGGGCCGGATTCAGGAGCTGCAGGCGCCGAATTCAGCGGCCTCATCGGTGCACGCGAGGCTTGCAATGCCAGCCCCAGGCAGGCAACGCGCCATCGCCAGCCACAACGCCGGTCCCGCGCAGCGCGGGACGACCGCGCTCAACGCTGCGCCACGGGCACGACGTTGCGTGATACCGAGCCGGCATACAACTGCCGCGGCCGACCGATCTTGTACTCAGGATCGCCGATCATCTCGTTCAACTGAGCAATCCAGCCGACCGTGCGCGCCAGGGCGAAGATCGCCGTGAACAGGGTCACCGGAATGCCGATGGCTCGCTGCACGATGCCGGAATAGAAGTCGACGTTCGGGTACAGCTTGCGCGAAACGAAATAGTCGTCTTCGAGCGCGATCTTCTCCAGCGCCATGGCCAGCTTGAACAACGGGTCATCGCGCAGGCCGAGGGCTTCCAGGACCTCGTGGCAGGTCTCGCGCATCAGCTTGGCGCGCGGATCGTAGTTCTTGTACACACGATGCCCGAAGCCCATCAACTTGACGCTGGAGTTCTTCTCCTTGACCTGCCTGATGAACTCGCCGATCTTCTCGACGCCGCCGTTGCGCTGAATGTCTTCCAGCATGTTCAGCGCCGCCTCGTTGGCACCACCGTGCGCCGGGCCCCAAAGGCAGGCCACGCCAGCGGCGATGGCGGCAAACGGGTTGGTGCCGGAACTGCCACACAGGCGCACCGTGGAGGTGGAGGCGTTCTGCTCATGGTCGGCGTGCAGGATGAAGATGCGGTCGATGGCGCGCACCAGCACGTCGTTCGGCACGTAGGGCTCGCACGGCGTGGCAAACATCATGCGCATGAAGTTCGCCGCATAGCTCAGGTTGTTCTGCGGGTACATGTAGGGCTGTCCGGCAGAGTACTTGTAGGCCATGGCCACCAGCGTGGGCATCTTCGCGATCAGGCGGATGGCCGAGATCTCGCGATGCACCGGGTTGTTGATATCGGTGCTGTCGTGATAGAAGGCCGACAGGCCGCCCACCAGGCCGGTCATCACCGCCATCGGGTGTGCGTCGCGGCGAAAGCCGCGCAGGAAGAACTGCATCTGCTCGTTCACCATGTTGTGCCGGTTGATGAGCTTGTGAAAGTCCGTTTGCTGCACTGCGTTCGGCAATTCGCCGTTGAGCAGCAGGTAGCAGGTATCGAGAAAGTCGCATTTCGTGGCAAGCTGCTCGATCGGGTAGCCGCGGTACAACAGCTCGCCCTTGTCGCCGTCGATGTAGGTGATGGTCGAGTTGCACGAGGCGGTGGACAGATAGCCCGGGTCGTAGGTGAACTTGCCCGTCTGCGCGTAGAGCTTGCGGATGTCGATCACATCCGGCCCGATGCTGCCCTTGTAGATCGGCAAGTCCATGGTCGGGCTGCCGTCCGAGAACGACAGCGTGGCTTTGACATCAGACAGGGACATCATGGCGTTTTTCCTTCGGTAGAAAACTCCGGCGCGGGCCGGCGCAGCAACATCAGCACTTCGCTTACTTCAGGCCGTTGCAGCGCGGGTGGCAATTCGCTGCGCCGCAAGAGCAGGTCCAGCAGATCATGGTCGGGCAGGTCCATCAACCACCTCAACCCCTTGGCCTGGCGCACGCTCAAGTTACGCTCGTGCTTACGGAAGAAGTCCTGGATGAAAAGGTCGTTTTCCAGCAAGCCGCGGCGGCAACCCCACTTCAAGCGGCTCAAGGCCCGTTCGTCAATAAGATTGTCCACGCTTTGGCTTGCCCGGTTCTGACCGCGGTGCACTCAGATTGTGCGCCGCACGATCATTTCCTTGATCTTGCCGATGGCACGCGTCGGGTTCAAGCCCTTCGGACAAACATCCACGCAATTCATGATGGTATGGCAGCGGAACAACCGGTACGGATCCTCCAGGTTGTCCAGCCGTGCGGCGGTGTCATGGTCGCGGCTGTCGACGATGAAACGATAGGCCTGCAGCAAGCCCGCCGGGCCGACGAACTTGTCCGGGTTCCACCAGAAACTCGGGCAACTGGTCGAGCAGCTGGCGCACAGGATGCACTCGTACAGACCGTTCAGCTCATCGCGTTCTTCGGGCGATTGCAGCCGCTCCTTTTCGGGCGGCTGGGTGTCGTTCACCAAGTAAGGCTTGATCGAGTTGTACTGGGTGAAGAACTGCGTCATGTCGACGATCAGGTCGCGGATCACCGGCAGGCCAGGCAGCGGCTTGAGCACGATGGTGCCTGCCAGTGTGCGCATGTTGGTCAGGCAGGCCAGGCCGTTCTTGCCGTTGATGTTCATCGCGTCGGAGCCGCAAACGCCCTCGCGGCACGACCGCCGGAAGCTCAGCGACGGATCCACCGCCTTCAGCTTGTTCAATGCATCGAGAAGCATGCGCTCGGAGCCGTCCAGCTCGACCTCGAGCGTCTGCATGTAGGGCTTGGCGTCCTTGTCGGGGTCGTAGCGATAGATCTGGAAGCTGCGTCGGGTCATTTGCGTGGATCTCTCTTGACTTGCTCGGGCGTGGGATCGGCGGGTGTCAGAAGGTTCTTACCTTCGGCGGCACACTGTCCACGGTGAGTGGCTTCAGCTTCACCGGCTTGTAGTCCAGGCGATTGCCTTGCGAATACCAAAGGGTGTGCTTCATCCACTCGGCGTCGTTGCGGCCTAGCGGGAACTGCGGGCTGTCGGCGTAGTCGTCGACGGTGTGCGCGCCGCGGCTCTCGTGCCGCGCCGCGGCTGAAGAGATGGTGGCGCGGGCCGATTCGATCAGGTTCTCGACTTCCAGCGCCTCGATGCGCGCGGTGTTGAAGACCTTGCTCTTGTCCTTCAGGGTGATGGCCTTGACGCGCTCGTCGAGCGCGGCGATCTTGCTCACGCCTTCGTCCATGCTAGCCTGGGTGCGGAACACGCCGGCATGCAACTGCATCGTGCTGCGGATGTCGTTGGCCACGTCCTGCGCATACTCGCCCGAGGTGCTGCCATCCAACCGCGCCAGCCGCACCAGCGAGGCATCGGCCGCGTCCGCGGGCAAGGGCTTGTGCGACCGTGTCTTGCCCACCTGCTCGACGATGTGCAGGCCCGCGGCACGGCCGAAGACCAGCAGGTCGAGCAGCGAGTTCGTGCCCAGCCGGTTGGCGCCGTGCACGCTGACGCATGAGCATTCGCCCACCGCGTAGAAGCCGTTGACGATGGAATTCGGGTCGCCGTTCCCGGGCGCCACCACCTGGCCATGGATGTTGGTGGGGATGCCGCCCATCTGATAGTGGATGGTGGGCACCACCGGGATCGGCTCCTTCGTGATGTCGACGTTGGCGAAGTTGTGGCCGATCTCGAACACGCTGGGCAGGCGCTTCATGATCGTCTCGGCCCCCAGGTGGGTCATGTCGAGCTGGATGTAGTCCTTGCTCGGGCCGCAGCCGCGGCCTTCCTTGATCTCCTGGTCCATGCAGCGACTGACGAAGTCGCGCGGCGCCAGGTCTTTCAGCGTGGGGGCGTAGCGTTCCATGAAACGCTCGCCATTGCTGTTGCGCAGGATCGCGCCTTCGCCGCGGCAGCCTTCGGTGAGCAGGACGCCGGCGTTGTGCACGCCCGTCGGGTGGAACTGCCAGAACTCCATGTCCTCGAGCGGAATGCCGGCGCGCGCGGTCATGCCCAGGCCATCACCGGTGTTGATGAAGGCATTCGTGCTGGCGGCATAGATGCGCCCGGCCCCGCCGGTGGCGAAGAGCGTGGTCTTGGCCTCGAAGATATGGACTTCACCGCTTTCCATCTCCAGCGCGGTGACTCCGAGCACGTCGCCATCGGCATCGCGGATCAGGTCGAGCGCCATCCACTCGACGAAGAAGTTGGTGCGTGACTTGACGTTCTGCTGGTACAGCGTGTGCAGCATGGCGTGGCCGGTGCGGTCGGCCGCGGCGCAGGCACGCTGCACCGGCTTTTCACCGTAGTTGGCCGTGTGGCCACCGAAGGGGCGCTGGTAGATGGTGCCGTCGGGGTTGCGGTCGAAGGGCATGCCCATGTGCTCGAGTTCATAGACCACGTTGCCCGCCTCGCGGCACATGAACTCGATCGCGTCCTGGTCACCGAGCCAGTCGCTGCCCTTGACGGTGTCGTAGAAATGGTAGTGCCAGTTGTCCTCGCTCATGTTGCCCAGGCTGGCGCCGATGCCGCCCTGCGCGGCGACGGTGTGCGAGCGTGTCGGGAACACCTTGGACAGCACGGCCACGTTCAGCCCGGCGCGCGCCAGACGCAACGAGGCCTGCATGCCGGAGCCGCCAGCGCCGACGATGACGACGTCGAACTTGCGTTTGGAAATCGAAGCCAAAGCCATCTACAGCCTCCAAATCACCTGGACGGCCCAACCGGCGCAGCCCAGCAACCAGACGATGGAGAACACCTGCAGCGCGAGGCGGATGCCCACCGGCTTGACATAGTCCATCCAGATATCGCGCACGCCGACCCAGGCATGCAGGGCCAGCGCGACGATGACGACGAAGGTCAGCACCTTCATCCATTGCGTGGAGAAGATGCCGGCCCACTTGTAGTAGCCCATGGCGCCAGGCATCAGCACCTGCACCACCAGCACCAGGGTGAACAGCGCCATCAGGACGGCCGTGACGCGCTGGCTGAGCCAGTCTCGCGAGCCGTAGTGGGCACCGACGACGAGGCGCTTGGAACCGTGATTGCCACTCATGTGCGCCTCCTAGAACAGGCCGAAGAGCTTGGCACCCAGCCCCACCGTGAAAAGTAGGCTCAGGGCCAGCGTGATGACGGCACTGCCGTGGCCCTGCTCCTTGCTGACGCTGTGCGTCATGTCCATCCACAGGTGGCGTAGTCCGGCAATCAAGTGGTGCAGGTAGGCCCAGATCAGGCCCAGGCACACCAGCTTGATGAACCAGCCCGGCAGGAAGCCGGCGCCGGCAGTGAAAACGCTCGTGAAACGATCGTAGGAGATTTCGGTGCTCAGACTGGTGTCGAAGAGCCAGATCACGAAAGGCAGCAACACGAACATCAGGGCGCCGCTGACACGGTGCAGGATCGACACGATGCCCGCGGGCGGGAGCCGGTAGCCGGCGATCTGCGAAATGTGGATGTTGCGGTAGACCGGGCGTTCCTTCAGGGTATCTGTCATCTTCTGTCCTAGGTGTCCTTGTCCGCCGCCTGGGGAAGGCTCGAGCGGCAAATTTTATTTCAACTCAACGGGCTTACGGCAATCTTGGGCAATCCGGTCTGCTGGCGTCAACTCAGCTCGTTGCGATAGTAGTGCGCTTCGGTGCGGTACAGCCCGCGGCGCAGTTCGACGGGACGGTCGGCATAGGTCAGCGAGCGCCGCTCCACCAGCAACAAGGGCGCGCCGGGCGTCACCGCCAGCAGTTCGGCCTGTTCATCGCTTGCCGCCACGGCGCGGATCTTCTCCTCGGCACGAATCATCTGCACACCGAACTCTTCCTCGAACAGGCTGTACATCGGCCCACGGTAGGCGGAAAGGCGCTCGGCAGTCAGGCCCTTGAACAGCCGCGCAGGCAGCCAGATGTCGTCCAGCACCACCGGCTCATCATCGGCCAGCAGCAAGCGGCGCAAGTGCAGCACGCTGTCGCCGCTGCCCAGGCCAAGCGAATAGGCGATCTCGGCAGGTGCGCGCAGGCGGATGAAGTCAAGGAAGCGCCGCTGCATGGCTGCGGGTGGCCCCTGGTCGGGCATCAGGCGCAGGAAACGGTACTGCACTTGCTGTTCGGCATGGGTGGCGACGAAGGTGCCCTTTCCCTGTCGGCGCACCAGCAGCCCGTCGGCGGCCAGTGCATCCAGCGCCTTGCGCACCGTGCCCTGGCTCACCTTGAAGCGCAAGGCCAGTTCGGGCTCGCTCGGCAAGGCTTCCGCCGCCTTCCATTCGCCGAGTGTCAGGCCGCGCGTCAACAGGCCCTTGATCTGCTGGTAAAGCGGGCTGAACGCAGGGGCTGCCGCTTCGGCGAGGTTGCCGGGACCGGCATCATGCTTGCTCTTGTGGGCGGGCATGAATCCATTGCAGCACAGGCGCTGAGGGCCGTCTACCAGAACGATGCTCCATCCTTGACATAGAGCATCTATAAGACAAGAGAGTTGCGCTATGCTTTGACCCGCCTGGGAGCGGGCGCGCAGAGACGGCCCGGTTCCTGTCCACGGCGCGATTCGATGCTGTGCTGCAAATGGCACGTGCTTTCCGTCGGGTTTCGCCGCCGCAGTCTGTCCACTCTTTATCTATGGAGTCCCCATGAGCAAGAAACCCATCCGTGTGGCCGTGACCGGCGCAGCCGGCCAGATCGGCTATGCCCTGCTGTTTCGCATCGCCTCTGGCGAAATGCTGGGCAAGGACCAGCCGGTCATCCTGCAGATGCTGGAGATCCCCGATGAAAAGGCGCAGAACGCGCTCAAGGGTGTGATGATGGAACTGGAGGACTGTGCCTTTCCCCTGCTGGCAGGGATGCAGGCGCACAGCGACCCGATGGGCGCCTTCAAGGATGCCGACTACGCGCTGCTCGTCGGCTCGCGCCCGCGCGGGCCGGGCATGGAGCGTGCCGAGCTGCTGTCCATCAACGGCAAGATCTTCATCGGCCAGGGCAAGGCCCTGAACGCGGTGGCCAGCCGCAGCGTGAAGGTGCTGGTGGTGGGCAACCCGGCCAACACCAATGCCTACATCGCCATGAAGAGCGCGCCCGACTTGCCCGCCAAGAACTTCACCGCCATGCTGCGCCTGGACCACAACCGCGCCCTGAGCCAGCTCGCGGCGAAGACCGGCAAACCGGTCAGCTCGATCAAGAACATGGCGGTGTGGGGCAACCACTCGCCGACGATGTATGCCGACTACCGCTTCGCCACCATCGACGGCGCTTCGGTCAAGGACACGATCAACGACGCAGTATGGAACGCCGACACCTTCCTGCCCACGGTGGGCAAGCGCGGTGCGGCCATCATCGCCGCGCGCGGGCTGTCGTCCGCCGCCTCGGCTGCCAATGCCGCCATCGACCACATGCGCGACTGGGCACTCGGCACGCAAGGCGCCTGGGTGACGATGGGCGTGCCCAGCAAAGGCGAATACGGCATCCCGAAGGACGTGATGTTCGGCTACCCGGTCACCTGTGCCGGCGGCGAGTACAAGATCGTCGAGGGCTTGGCCATCGACGCCTTCAGCCAGGAATGCATCGACAAGACGCTGGCCGAGTTGCAGAGCGAGCAGGACGGCGTCAAGCACCTGCTTTGATGCCCCGGTGATCGACAGGCTGCGCGCGCCGTCCGACGCTGCCGGCGTGCCTTTGGCCACGGCGCCGAACGGCCGCGTCGGCGCGCGCATCGGGCCGCGCGAGGCGCTGTTCGAGGAAGGCGACGCCGCGCGCGCGCTGCCCGTATGCGACCACTACTGCGGCGTCGAAGCGCGCATGCGCAAGAGCCTGGAATTGCAGGCCGAGCTCGGGCCGGTGTTCGACGTTACGCTCGACGCCGAGGACGGCGCGCCGGTCGGTGGCGAGCTCGAGCACGCTCAGCTGATGGCCGAGCTGGTGAATTCGCCGCTCAACCGCTTCGGCCGTGTCGGTGTGCGCGTCATGCCGGTGCAGCATGCGGCCTTCGACGAGGTGCTGTGGCGTGTCGTCGGCGGCGCCGGTGAACGGCTGGCCTACCTGATGCTGCCCAAGCCGCGCGGCCTGGCCGATCTGCAGCGCGCCGTCGATGCCATCGACGCCACATCGCGCGCTGCCGGGCTGGAACGGCCGATTCCGCTGCATGCGCTGGTCGAAACCCATGGCGCGCTGCGCGAGGTCCAGGCGCTGGCCGCGCACCCGCGCATCGAATCGCTGTCGTTCGGATTGATGGATTTCGTCTCGGCGCATCGCGGTGCGATTCCCGCGTCGGCGATGGGCGTCGTCGGCCAGTTCGAGCACCCGCTGGTGCTGCGCGCCAAGCTGGAGATCGCGGCCGCCTGCCACAGCTTCGCCAAGACGCCCTCGCATTGCGTGGTCACGGAGTTCAAGGACGAAGCCGCGTTGATGGCCGCCGCCACCCAGGCCTCGCGTCAGCTCGGCTACACCCGCATGTGGAGCATCCATCCGGCGCAGATCCGCGTCATCGTCGAGGCCTTCGCGCCGAGCGTGGCCGAGGTGGACGGGGCGATCGAGATCCTGATGGCCGCGCAGGCTGCCGCCTGGGCGCCCATTCGCCGCGGCGACACGCTGCACGACCGGGCCAGCTATCGCTACTTCTGGCAGGTGCTGCAGCGCGCACACCAGACCTCCTATGCCGGCGGGCAGCAGTTGCCCGCCGATGTTCGCCAGGCCTTCTTCGCGCCGGCGGCAGATCCGGCCTGCTGATTCCCGTATGCACGCGACGCTACTTAGAATTCTTGCACGCCTTGTTTCGCGAGCCAGCCATGCAAGCCATCGTCGCTGAACGCGGACCGATCACCCTGCCCAAGGCGGTGCGCGACGCGCTCGGGCTGACCAAGGGCACCACCTTGCGGGTGGAGCTCGACGGCGGACGCTTCATCCTGCGCAAGCACGTCGACGTCGCCATTTCGCGCGCACGCGGCGGCTTCAAGCTCGACGGCTTTGCCACCACGGACGAAGCCATGCGCGCGATCCGCGGACGCGCACCCGGCGACCCGCTCGATACCTGAGCGATGGCATGCAACCGCCTGATCACCCGCGACGGCGGCTCTTTCCGCGACTACCCCAAGGGGCTCGAGGTCATCGTGCCGAAAGCTTCGTGAGTCATCATCGCCACCATCGCCACCGTATTCCGACGCTTCCCATTCGAGACCCCATTCGCCAGGAGATCCCACCATGCTGCAAGCCTATCGCCAACATGTCGCGGAGCGTGCTGCGCTTGGCATCCCGCCGCTGCCGCTGTCGGCCAAACAAACCACCGAGCTGATCGAACTGCTGAAGGCACCGCCGGCCGGCGAGGAGAAGACACTCGTCGAACTCATCACCTACCGCGTGCCCGCCGGCGTGGACGATGCCGCCAAGGTCAAGGCCAGCTACCTGGCCGCGCTGGCGCTCGGCAGTGAAAAATGCGCGCTGATCAGCCCGACACGTGCCACCGAACTGCTGGGCACGATGCTCGGCGGCTACAACATCGCCCCGCTGATCGACTTGCTGGACAAACCGGCCGTGGCCGGGGCAGGCGCTGCCGGCCTGAAGAAGACGCTGCTGATGTTCGACCAGTTCCACGACGTCGAGGAAAAGGCCAACGCCGGCAACGCCCAGGCCAAGGCGGTGCTGCAAAGCTGGGCCGACGGCGAGTGGTTCACCTCGCGGCCTGAAGTCGCCAAGAGCATCACCGTCAGCATCTTCAAGGTGGCCGGCGAGATCAACACCGACGACCTGTCGCCCGCGCCCGACGCCTGGAGCCGCCCCGACATCCCGCTGCATGCGCTGGCGATGCACAAGAACCCGCGCGCCGGTGTCACGCCTGAAGAAGAAGGCAAGCGCGGCCCGGTGAAGTTCATCGAGGAGCTGCGCGCGCGCGGCCACCTGGTGGCTTATGTCGGCGACGTCGTCGGCACCGGCTCGAGCCGCAAGTCGGCCACCAACTCGGTGCTGTGGTTCACCGGCGAGGACATTCCCTTCGTGCCGAACAAGCGCTTCGGCGGCGTGTGCCTGGGCGGCAAGATCGCACCGATCTTCTACAACACGATGGAAGACTCCGGCGCACTGCCGATCGAGCTCGACGTCAGCCAGATGCACATGGGCGACACCGTCGAACTGCGCCCCTATGAAGGTAAGGCGCTGAAAGACGGCAAGGTGATCGCCGAGTTCATGGTGAAGAGCGAGGTGCTGTTCGACGAAGTGCGCGCCGGCGGCCGCATCCCGCTGATCATCGGCCGCGGGCTCACGGCCAAGGCACGCGAGGCACTCGGCCTGCCGCCGAGCACGCTGTTCCGGCTGCCGCAAAGCCCGGCCCGCAGCAACAAGGGCTTCACGCTGGCGCAGAAGATGGTGGGCCGCGCCTGCGGCCTGCCTTCAGGACAGGGGGTACGCCCAGGCACCTACTGCGAACCGCGCATGACCAGCGTCGGCAGCCAGGACACCACCGGCCCGATGACGCGCGACGAACTCAAGGACCTGGCCTGCCTGGGCTTCAGCGCCGACCTGGTGATGCAGAGTTTCTGCCACACCGCGGCCTACCCCAAGCCGGTGGACGTGAAGACGCACCACGAGCTGCCGGCGTTCATCAGCACGCGCGGTGGCATCAGCCTGCGCCCGGGCGATGGCGTGATCCACAGCTGGCTCAACCGCTTTTTGCTGCCCGACACGGTGGGTACTGGCGGCGACAGCCACACACGATTTCCAATCGGCATCAGCTTTCCGGCCGGTTCGGGCCTGGTGGCCTTTGCCGCGGCCACGGGCGTGATGCCACTGGACATGCCAGAGAGCGTGCTGGTGCGCTTCAAAGGCCGCATGCAGCCGGGGGTGACGCTGCGCGACCTGGTCAGCGCGATCCCGCTGTACGCCATCAAGGCCGGGCTGCTGAGCGTGGCCAAGCAGGGCAAGAAGAACATCTTCTCGGGGCGCATCTTGGAGATCGAGGGCCTGCCCGACCTCAAGGTGGAACAGGCCTTCGAGCTCAGCGACGCTTCGGCCGAGCGCTCGGCCGCCGGCTGCACGGTGCACCTGAGCCCCGAACCGATCAAGGAATACATCCAAAGCAACATCACGCTGATGAAGTGGATGATCTCCGAGGGCTATGCCGACGCGCGCACGCTGCAGCGCCGCATCGCCGCGCAGCAGGCCTGGCTGGCCGATCCGCAACTGCTGAAGCGCGACGCCGATGCCGAATATGCCGCGGTCATCGAGATCGACCTGAAGGACGTGCACGAGCCCATCGTCGCCTGCCCGAACGACCCGGACGACGTGAAGACGCTGTCCGACGTGGCCGGCGCCACCATCGACGAGGTCTTCATCGGCAGCTGCATGACCAACATCGGCCATTTCCGCGCCGCCAGCAAGCTGCTCGAAGGCAAGCGCGACATTCCGGTCAAGCTGTGGGTGGCGCCGCCGACGAAGATGGATGCGCGCCAGCTCAGCGAAGAGGGCCACTACGGCGTGCTCGGCAGCGCCGGGGCGCGCATGGAAATGCCGGGCTGCAGCCTGTGCATGGGCAACCAGGCGCAAGTCAAGGAAGGCGCCACCGTGTTCTCGACCAGCACGCGCAACTTCCCCAACCGGCTGGGCAAGAACTCCAACGTCTATCTGGGCTCGGCCGAGCTGGCGGCCATCTGCTCCAAGCTGGGGCGCATCCCGACGCGCGAGGAATACATGCGCGACATGGGTGTGCTCGGTGCAGCCAGCGCCAGCGTCTACCAGTACCTGAACTTCGACCGCATCACCGACTACAGCGACGCGGCAGACAAGGTCGGGGCATGATGCTTGGGCCTTTCGGCCAGCGCCGTGCAAATTACGAACTGGGTCACGGTTGCGGCCCGGTTTGGCGTTTGCCCTGCGCCGGCCAAGACGGCACAATGGCCGTTTTGTCACTGACGCAGGGCACCCATGAAAGCATTTCGTTCGCTGGCGCTGTTGGGCGCCTCACTCGCGCTGTCGACCCTGGCCGCAGCCCAGGACAAGCCCTCCACCAAGCCGGCAGCCAAGGCGCCGGTGCCTGCGGTCGTGGCGGCGATCCCCACCTTGGGTGTGGCCGATCCGGAGCAGTTGCTGGCCGCGGCGCAGGCCTACGTAGGCCCCTACGACTGCGAGTTCAAGCAGACGATGAGCGTGTCGCAGCATCAGGTGAACGGCTACATCGTGGTCACCTTCAGCAGCAAGGCGTACACGATGAAGCCGGTGCGCTCGGCCACCGGCGCGCTGCGGCTCGAAGAAGTCGGCGGCGGGCCGATGCTGCTGGTGCAGATTCCGGCCAAATCGATGCTCATGGACACGGTGCGCGGGCGCCGCGTCGTCGACAGCTGCGTGCACGAGACCCAGGCCAAGGAAGTGGCCACGGACTCCAACGCGCTAGGCATGAATCTGCCCGGCCAGGTCAACACCGGCAGCTGCAGCCCAGGCACCGCGCGCTGCTGATCGGCAGGCCGCCCCATCAGCGCGGCGGCACGCTGGCAGCGCAGTCTGGGGCGATGCTCAGCGCATAGTCGCGCAACTGCGCCAGCAGTGCCAGTCCTCGCTCGTCGGCGCCGAGTTCCAGGGCGGCGATACGCTCGGTAAAGCCGCGCAGGCTCAGTTGATCGCTCGCCCCACCCTCGCACAGCCGGTCGGCGCAGTGCGCCTGCCACTGCGCACTTTCTGCCTCGCTCAGCGTGCCGGGGAAGTTGCGCGCGCGGTAGCGAAACAGAAGTTCCGCCAGCCGCGGGTCTGAAAACCCGGGTCGCTTGTCGGCCAGCGTCTGCGGACTCAGGGCGCGCAGCCGCTGCAGCGTGCGCCGGTCCTCGTGGCCGATGAAGCCGCCGTAGAGGTCTTCGTCCACATCCGGCGGCCGATCGACCTGTGGGCGCTGGAACACCTGAGGCCACATGCCGGCGAGCTGACCGGCATGGCGCGCCGCCACATCGGCATGGCGCAGCGCCTGGTCCATGTCGACGCCCCAGCGTTGTGCCATGGCGGGCGTCAAGGTCTTCAGGTTGGAAATGACCACCGGCGACTTGTTGACGTGGATGGTCTTGATCGGCAGGCGGCTGACACCGGCGGGCAGGTCTTCGGCGCGGCTGAACAAGCGCTGGCGCAGGCTGTGCACATCCAGTCGCAGCAACTCGGCCGGGTCTTGCGCCAGATCCCAGACGATGACCTCGTTCTTGTTCGTCGGGTGCGGCGCCAGCGGCCATACCACGGCGATGCAGCCGCGCTCAGCGCCGTACCGGCCCGACACATGCAGGAAGGGCCGGCCCTGCGACTGCGCCGTGGCGATTTCTTCGAGCACCGCATCCTTCTTGCGCAGGCGCAGGCAGAAGTCCCACAGCTTCGGCTGCCGCGCCTTCAGCAGCCGCGCCAGCGCCAGCGTGGCACGCACGTCGGACAACGCGTCGTGTGCGCTGGCATGGTCCAACGCATTGGCGCGGGCCAGGTGCTCCAGCTTGAAGGACGGGCGGCCGTCTTCGTGGCGAGGCCACTCGATGCCCTCGGGGCGCAGCGCCCAGGCGCAGCGCAGCACATCGAGCAGGTCCCAGCGACCACACTGGTTCTGCCACTCGCGCGCATAGGGATCGATCAGGCAGCGCCAGAACAGGAAGCGCGTCACCTCGTCGTCGAAGCGGATCGAGTTGTAGCCCACGCCCACCGTGCCGGGGCGTGCCAGCTGCAGCTCGATGGCATCGGCGAAGGCATGTTCCGGCAGGCCCTTCTCGAGACACTGCTGCGGCACGATGCCGGTGAGCAGGCAGGCCTCGGGCTCGGGCAGGAAGTCGGGTGCCGGGCGGCAGTAGCACATCACAGGCGCATCGATGGGGTTCAACTCGGCATCGGTGCGCAACCCGGCAAACTGCGCCGGCCGGTCGCGGCGCGGCACGGCACCGAAGGTCTCGTAGTCGTGCCAGAAAAAGCTCAGTTCGCTCATGTGCGCAAGATAACCGATGCGCGGCGGCTCGCGGGCGCGGTGGCATGATGCGGCTCTCTCCGGCCCGCGCCTGCATGCAAGGCTGACACCCATGAACCTGAGCTTGAAGCCTCTGCTGCTGGGCATGGCGGCGCTGTGCATGCTGCCAGCCAGCCAGGCGCAGACGCCACCGGGCGGCAAGGTGTCGAGCCTGGGTACGGCCAAGGCCGGCATCAAGCTGCTCACGCGCGACGAGTTGCGCACCTGCCTGAAGTTGCAGTCCGACCGGATAGCACTGAAGCCGCAGCTCGAAGGCGAACGCACGCGGCTGGATCGCGAACGCCAGGAGCTGCTGCAGATCGACGAATCGATCAAGGCCGATCGCGCCGCCATAGACCGCATTGAAGCCAGTGCAGCCAGCATCAGCGCGCGCAGCAAGGAGCTGTCGGCCCAGGTGAGCGACTTCAACGAGCGTGTGGCGAAGTTCCAGGAATCGGGCCGCTCGGGCCCGACGGCCGATCGGCAACGCTCCAACTTCGAGCGCGAGCAGAAGGCACTGGACGCCGGCACCAAGACGCTGGAGGCCGAGCGCGCTGCGCTGGGCCCGAGCGCCGAACAGGCTGTCAAGACCTATAGCGACCGAGTGGCCTCGCGCGAACAAGCTGCCGCAGACTGGAATGCCCGCAATGCCAAGCTGACACAGGCCATCCAGCGCCTTGAAGTGGAGCAGGAAAACTGGGCCGCCGATTGCTCCGGCCGCTCCTACCGCGAGGACGACGAGAAGGCCATCCTGTCCGGCAAGTGAGGCCGCGGCACGCTGCCGCGGCGTGCGTTCAGATCGCCATCTGGCGCGCGGCCAAATCCTTCATGATCTCCTCGGAGCCGCCGCCGATGACCATGACCTTGACCTCGCGGTACAGGCGCTCGCTCTTCGTGCCGCGCATGAAACCCATGCCGCCGAGGATCTGCACCGCCTGGTCGGCACAGAACTGCATCGCCTGCGTAGCCACGATCTTGGCCATGCAGGTTCGCGCCACCATCGCGTCGGCCGGCCCCAGGCCGTGTTGCAGCCGCCAGGCCAGGTCGTACACCAGCGCACGCGCAGTCTCGACGCGCGTGGCCATGTCCACCAGCTTGTGGCGGATCACCTGCCGCTGCGCCAGCGGCGCGCCGAAGGTCTCGCGCTGGCGCGCCCAGTCCAGTGCCTCTTCGGTGCACACCTGCGCATAGGCACAGGCCAGCGTGGCCATCATCAGCCGTTCGTGGTTGAAGTTGTGCATGATGGCCTTGAAGCCTTCGCCCTCGGCGCCAATCAGGTTGGCCACCGGCACGCGGCACTGGTCGAAGCGCAGGTGCGCGGTATCGCTGGCCCACCAGCCCATCTTCTTCAGCTCGCTGCGCGACAGGCCCGGCGTGTCGCCGTCGATCAGCAGCAGCGACACGCCGCCCGGGCCGCGCTTGGCCGGGTCGGTGCGCACCGCCACGCACAGGAAATCGGCGCGCATGCCCGAGGTGATGAAGGTCTTCTCGCCGTTGACGATGTAGTGCTCGCCCGAACTCGTGGAGTCACGCACGGCCGTGGTGCGCAGCGCCGCCACGTCCGAGCCGCCGCCGGGCTCGGTGATGGCCAGAGCGGCGATCTTCTCGCCGCGCAGCACCGGCGGCACGACGCGCTGCTTCAGCGCCAGGCTGCCGTGCGCCACCACCGGCGGCAGCGCGATGCCGTGCGAGCCCAGGCTGGCCTGCAGGCCGCCACTGCCGGCGCGCGCGATCTCCTGCGCCGCCACGATGCCGTAGAACAGATCGGCCGGCGTGCCGCCCAGTTCCTCGGGGTAGCCGATGCCGATCAGCCCGATGGCGCCGGCCTTGCGGTACAGCTCGCGCGGGAAAGTACCGGCCTCGTCCCAGGCGTTGACGTGCGGCGCGATCTCGCGCTCGACGAAGGCGCGCACGCTGCGCCGGAAATCTTCGTGCCCGGGGCTGAAATAGTCGGGGCGAGGGCTCAGGTTGAACATGGCGGACTCGGGAGACAATAGCGAAAGTGGAGAACCACGCGCTGCGAGTGTGCCGCATGCTGCGCCTCCAGGCGGCCAAGGCATGCAGCCGACCGCCCTGCCCC
>DASQFA010000409.1:0-7040 GCA_035633375.1 Rubrivivax sp. | reverse complement strand
AGGTCTTCCTTGTAGTCGATCTCGGCTCCACCAAGATACTGCAGGCTCATTGCGTCGATGAGAAGAGTGACCCCGTTCTTGGTCATCTGGGTGTCGTCTTCGTTGATGACTTCGTCGAACGTGAAGCCGTACTGGAAGCCGGAGCATCCCCCGCCCTGCACGAACACGCGCAGTTTCAACTCCGGGTTGCCCTCTTCATTGACGAGATCACGAACTTTCTCGGCCGCACTGTCGGTGAAGATCAGCGGCGGCGGCATTTCGTGGTTCGTGCTCTGGACATGCTCGGCGACTGCACTCATGGCGTTTCCTTGGTAGGGCAAAGTTGGGCTTCGATTGGGATGACGACTGTCGCCGATCGATCATTCGATGCGGCAATTTTCAGGGTTTGACGCTGTGTGGCCTCGCGGTAGCGAAACTCGCCATTGCTTCTGATGCCATGCTGCATTCTAAGTATCCCGTCGCACACGTTTGCCGAAGGTGCGAGCCTCGGGCTGCAGTTCAAGAAGATCATCACATTCGATCGATCAGACGCATAACAGGCGGATGATCACATGCTCAGCCTTGACCTTGCCCAGTACGCGGGCATTTTCGCTGATGACATTCAGGATGAGTGCACCCCGGCACCATCACGACACCGCCATGCATTTCGCCGTCGATGCGTGAACCATCCAATAGACGCTACTTGCCATGCTGCCACGGCCATGGCAGGCGGCGGCGCACGATCATGCTCGCGCACCGATGTCTGCGGCGCAGCCGCAACGCTCTACAGCGCATCGCGGATTGCGGCTTTCGAAGAAGGCCGCAATCCGGCCCGGCCGAGCGGGGTCGCCCGGGTGTCTGGGCTCAGCGCTTGCTGAACTGCTTGCGGCGGCGCGCGCCGTGCAGGCCGACCTTCTTGCGCTCGACCTCGCGCGCATCGCGCGTGACGAAGCCGGCACGGCTCAGGTCGGGCTTGAGCGCCGCGTCATAGTCGATCAGCGCTCGCGTGATGCCGTGGCGCACCGCGCCGGCCTGGCCGGATTCACCGCCGCCATGCACGTTGACCTTGATGTCGAAGGCGGCGTCGTTTGCCGTCAACAGCAAGGGTTGGCGCGCGATCATGATCGAGGTCTGGCGACCGAAGTACTCGTCGATTGCCTTGCCGTTGATGGTGATCAGGCCGTTGCCCTTTTTCATGAACACCCGCGCCACAGAGGATTTGCGGCGGCCGGTGCCGTAGTTCCAGTTACCGATCATCGCGATTCCTTAGAGTTCAAGCGCCTTGGGTTGTTGGGCAGTGTGCGGATGCGTGGCACCGGCATACACCTTGAGCTTCTTGATCATCGCGTAGCCGAGCGGCCCCTTCGGCAGCATGCCCTTGACGGCCTTTTCGATGGCGCGGCCCGGGTGACGGGCCTGCATGTCTTTGAAGGACGTGGCGTGTATGCCACCCGGATAGCCGGAATGCCGGTAGTAGATCTTGTCGCTGGCCTTGTTGCCGGTGACGCGGATCTTTTCGGCGTTGACTATGACGATGTAATCGCCGGTATCGACGTGAGGCGTGTAGATGGCCTTGTGCTTGCCGCGCAAACGGAGTGCCACTTCGCTGGCAACACGTCCGAGCACCCTGTCGGTGGCGTCAATCACAAACCACTCGTGCTTCACTTCGGCCGGTTTGGCGCTGAAGGTCTTCATGAGGGACTCGCTGGGAAAAACCCGCCCCGAATGTCGGAACGCGTTGCAATACGGCTGTTCGGACGAGCCCGACTCCTTCGGCGCCGCTTTTGCAGGCGGCCTCTCAGGCCAAATCGGTACCACGCCGTGCTGACCCATGGCCGCATGCGCTGTCCACCCCGCCGTGAACGGGAAAGCCCGCAAGTATACACTGGGCTGGAACTGTCTCGATGGGGCTGTATTGCAGCGGCGGCAAGCGTCTGGGGAAGTCACCCTAGGAGCAATCTGTAGCATCAGGGTAAACACCAACCCTCTGGAACCTAGATGGAACTTACCGACAACATGCCCGGATCGATCCCCGACACCCGAGGCGGCGGGCGGCGCAATGCAACGCCGGCAAAACCGCGCATCGGGTTCAAGTGGATCCCGATCCGGTCGCTGGCGCCAAGACATCGCCCGCGCATCCTCAGCCACCTGCTGGCTCTGGGCGAGCGGGACCGCTACCTTCGCTTCGGCTACATGGCGAGTGATGCGCAGATCGGCCGCTATGTCGATCTCCTTGACTTTGAACGCGACGAGATCTTCGGCGTGTTCAACCGCCGCCTCGAAGTTGTCGCGATGGCCCACCTGGCCTACCTGGAACCCAGCGCTTCGGGCCCGCCGAGTGCCGAGTTCGGCGGCTCGGTGGCCCAACAACTGCGTGGGCGAGGCTACGGCGAACGCTTGTTCGACCATGCCGCATTGCATGCACGCAACCGCGGCATCGACACATTGCTCGTGCTTGCATTGAGCGAAAACACGGCCATGCTGCGCATTGCGCGCAACGCCGGTGCGCGCATCGAGCGCGATGGCCCGGAATCCCAGGCCTGGGTGAAGCTTGCACCCGAAAGCATGGCCTCGCATGTCGAAGCCATCGTCGAGGACCGCGCCGCCGACCTCGACTACAACCTCAAGCGCCAGGCGCAGCGCGTCGACGGCTTTCTCTCCGGCATTTCCAAGCCGTAGGGGCCGACGCGGGTTTCACCTCCCCCGGTTCGGGTGTCCACCCGCAAACGCGGGTGCATGAAGGTGCGACGGCACGCTAGCATCGATTTCGCATCCATCGCCTGTCGACAATGGCGCGGCAGCGGTGCATGCGCACCCCTTCGAAGGACATGCAAGAGGCACTTCCATGGACCATGGCGCTGGCCGCACTGGCGCTCTTGGCGGCTGCACTGGCGGCCGTTCTCGCGGTCTGGTGGGTGCGCGCACGCTCGCCCAAGGCGGCATCCTTGCCGACGGAGTGGACGCTGACGGCGCGGCCGGTATTCAGCACCGACGAGCGACGCGTCTATCGCCAGCTGCGCGAAGCGCTGCCACACCATATCGTGCTGTCCAAGCTGCCGCTGGTGCGCTTCTGCCAGCCCACCGATCCCGAGCAGGTGCGCTACTGGTATGAGCTTCTGGGCACGATTCACGTGACCTTCGCGATCTGCAGCGCCAATGGCCGCGTACTCGCCGCCATCGATCTGGACACCGACCGGGGCCATCCGCGACGTGTTCTGCAGATCAAGCAGTCAGTGCTCGCGGCTTGCCGGGTTCGCTACCTGCGATGTCCGGTAGACCACCTGCCGTCGATTCCGGAGCTGCAGCTGCTGGTGCCGCAAAGCACGGCCGCCGCGCGCGGCCCCCAACCCGCGCCGAGCATCGATGCGGCGCGCGACACGCTTGCCCGAAGCGCAGCCGCGCGCGGTAGTACGCGCTCGACGCTTTGGCAGGACTCGGGCTTCTTCCAGGACTCCTTCTTCGGCGCCGAAAGGCGCTCCGACTCGGGCGCGGCCAGCGAACTCGGCGCCATCGGCAGCATCGTACGCAGCGGCGTCTCGTTGCCCGAGATGAATGTGCCGGCTTCGGATGACGGCCAGGAGGGCACGCCCGAGCCTGGCCCCAATCGACCGCCGCCGCGCCCGCGTCACTGAAGCCGCGGCAGCGGCTGCGCGTAGCATGCGTGCATGCTTTCGCCCTCGACCGCAGACCCACGTGCCTATGCCGACCTGACGCCTTCAGAAGTACTGGATGCGCTGGATGCCGTCGGCTTTCGCGGTGACGGGCGCATCCTGCAGCTCAACTCCTACGAAAATCGCGTCTTCCAGGTCATGCTCGAAGATGGCACTGCCGTGGTCGCCAAGTTCTACCGGCGCGCGCGCTGGAGCGATTCGCAGATCGTCGAGGAACACAGTTTTTCACTCGAACTGGCCGCGGCCGAGGTGCCGGTGGTCGCGCCTTGTGTGCTGGGCACCGCAGCCGCGGGCGTGCTGCTGCTGCCTTCGCCCGGCCCGGCGACGTTGGCGCTGCGTCCGGGGCCGCAGGGTCTGCATCGCTACTCGGTGTCGCCTCGCCAGGCCGGGCGTTCGCCAGAACTCGAGGACGACGCAGTATTGGTCAGGCTGGGTGGCTTCATTGGCCGGTTGCACGCCGTCGGTGCGCGCCGCGCGTTCGTCCACCGGCGCACACTCGACGCGCCGCTCGACGTGCGCGAGGCCATCACGCAGCTCGAGCAGGGTGGTTTTGTCAGCGACAACCAGCGCGACAACTGGGCCGATGCCTGTGCCGAGGCGGTCGCCTGCATCGACAGCGCCCTTGCCGCACGTCGACCTGCGGTGCTGCGCCTGCACGGTGATTGCCATCCCGGCAACCTGCTGTGGCGCGACAGCGGCGTGCATGTGGTCGACCTCGACGATGCCTGCATGGGGCCTGCGGTGCAGGATCTTTGGATGCTGTTGTCGGGCGAACCCGAGGCCATGGCGCGCCAATTGCGCCAGCTGCTGCGCGGCTATGCGCCGTTCATGGATTTCGACCGCACCGAACTGCGCCTGATCGAACCCCTACGCCTGCTGCGCATGATCCGCCACAACGCCTGGGTGGCGCAGCGCTGGACGGACCCGGCCTTCCCTTGTGCCTTCCCCGACTTCGGCAGCTCGGGGTATTGGGGCCAGCAAGCGGCGCAGTTGCGCGAGCAACTGCGCGTCGCTGCCGAGACTCCCACGCTTGACACGCTGCTTTGACGCAGGCGGCGGCGCCGCACCGAATGTGGCGTCGCGCAAGGCCGGCCGCAGGGCCGGCCGTTGGCTCGACCTCAGGCCGCAAGCAGGCGGTTCACGCGCTGCACGTAGGACGCCGGGTCTTCCAGCTGCCCGCCTTCGGCCAGCAAAGCCTGATCGAAGATGATCTGCGCCAGGTCGTCGAAACGTTCGTCGCTCGCCAGGCGCTTGACCAGCGCATGCGAGGCGTTCACCTCCAGCGTCGGCAGCGACTTCGGCGCGTCCTGCCCGGCCTGCTTCAGCAGCCGCGCCAGATGGCCGCTCATGTCGCCCTCATCGACCACGATGCAGGCGGCTGAATCCACCAGCCGCGTGGTCACGCGCACGTCCTTGGCACGGTCTTTCAGTGCCGTCTTCAGGCGCTCCAGCACCGGTTTGAACTCGGCGGCGGATTCTTCGGCCTGCTTCTTCTCGTCCTCGTCCTGCAGCTTGCCCAGGTCGAAAGCGCCCTTGGCCACGCTTTGCAGGCCGTGGCCTTCGAACTCATACAGGTGGCTGAGCATCCACTCGTCCACGCGATCCACCAGCAACAGCACCTCGATGCCCTTCTTGCGGAAGATCTCCAGCTGCGGGCTGTTCTTCGCGGTGGCCAACGTGTCGGCGGTGATGTAGTAGATCGGCTCCTGGCCTTCTTTCATGCGCTCGACGTAATCGGCCAGGGACACGCCGGCATCCGCATGCGTGCTCGAAAAACGCAGCAGCTTGGCCAGCCGTTCCTGGTTGGCATGGTCCTCGCCCAGGCCTTCCTTCAGCACCGCGCCGAAGTCCTTCCAGAAGGCGGCGTACTTGTCCTTGTCGGCCACATCTTCGCTGTCAGCCAAGGATTCGAGCATGCCCAGCACACGTTTGGTCGAGCCCTCGCGGATGGCCTTGACGTCGCGGCTTTCCTGCAGCAATTCGCGCGACACGTTCAGCGGCAGGTCGGCCGAATCGATCACGCCCTTGACGAAGCGCAGGTACACCGGCATCAGCGCCTCGGCGTCGTCCATGATGAAGACGCGCTTGACATACAGCTTGACGCCGCCGCGCTTGTCGCGGTTCCACAGGTCGAAGGGCGCCTTGGCCGGCACGTAGAGCAACTGCGTGTATTCGGTGCGGCCCTCGACGCGGTTGTGTGTATAGGCCAACGGTGCGGCACTGTCGTAGCTGATCTGCTTGTAGAAATCCTGGTACTCCGCGTCAGTGATGTCGCTCTTGGCACGAGACCACAGCGCGGCCGCCTTGTTCACCGTCTCCCATTCGTCCTTGACGACCTGTTCCTTCTTCTCCTCGTCCCAGGTCTCCTTCTTCATCTGGATCGGCAGCGAGATGTGGTCCGAGTACTTGCTGATGATCGACTTCAGCTTCCAGGTGGACAGGAACTCTTCTTCGCCCTCGCGCAGGTGCAGGATCACGTCGGTGCCGCGCTCGGCCCGGGTGATGGCCTCGACCTCGAACTCGCCCGCGCCCTCGCTGCTCCAGCGCACGCCTTCTTCGGGCTTGGCGCCTGCACGGCGCGTTTCCACGGTGATGCGGTCGGCCACGATGAAGCCGGAATAGAAGCCCACGCCGAACTGGCCGATGAGGTTGGCGTCCTTCTTCTTCTCGCCTTCAAGACTTGCCAGGAACTCGCGCGTGCCACTCTTGGCGATGGTGCCCAGGTGCGCAGTCGCCTCCTCGGCGCTCATGCCGATGCCGTTGTCGCGAATCGTCAGCGTCTTTGCGTCCTTGTCGAAGGACACGCGCACCTCGAGGTTCGGCGCGTCATCCCAGTATTCGCTGTGGTCCAGGGCCTCGAAGCGCAGCTTGTCGCAGGCGTCGGAGGCGTTGGAGATCAGCTCGCGCAGGAAGATCTCCTTGTTGGAGTACAACGAATGGGTGACGAGGTGCAGGATCTGCTTGACCTCTGCCTGGAAGGAAAGTGTTTGCTTGTTCATCTTTGTGGGTTTGAGAGAATGCGGGCCCGCACCCGGCCGTTGCAGAGATGGGGCCGCCGCTCGGGGCTTTCAAGTCCCGGTGCCCGCTGCTTGCGGCAGCGCAGCAGGAACTTGCCTCGCGTGTCGCCGTCCGAATGTCATTGCAGCACAAGCCCGGGGGGATCGGCGTCCTGGCACAGCGCCTGTGGCAGCAGGAAGACGCACCACACAACAATTGGGCGCTAGCCACGATGACGACCACCGGAACTTCTTCCATTCTGCCCCAGGCGCCCTCGTTTACGTGGCCCGACCTGCACCAACTCGACCCGGTGTTGGGCTTGGCCGCGGTGATGCTGATCGCGGTGGTCGCCGTCAGTGCAATGCACCGGCTGCTGCACCTGCCGCGACTGGC
>DASQFA010000408.1:0-4025 GCA_035633375.1 Rubrivivax sp. | reverse complement strand
CCTTGATGGTGGAGGCGGCCGAGCTAGCCGAGGTCTTCCAGTGGATGACGCCTGAGGAATCTCAGCATGCCCACCAGGACCCAGCGTCGAGCCCGCGCATCGGCGACGAGGTGGTGGACGTGTTGCTCTACCTACTGCAGGTGGCCGACCACAGCGAGATCGACATCGCGAAGGCGGTCCGGGATAAGCTGGCCCGTAATGCGCTGAAGTACCCGGCGACGCGAGCTGTCGCGCGGGTGTTGTCTCTCTCACTAAATCGCATTTCACCGGCCGGTCTGTACCGCATTCGGTAACCGGCAAGCTGGGAGATGCGGTGTTGCAATGAGGGACGTCCGCCGTATTGGAGTTCAGGTCTTCTTGATCCCATAGTGGTCGAAGGCTGTGGGCATGTGGGCGAAGGCGCGGGCGGTGGGCAACGCGCCAGCGTTGTCCACGGGCCGCGCCGGTGCGCGCCAGCGCATCGTGCACATGTCCACAGCCTGGGTGCTGCTTCGGTCGAGTGCGCCGCGCCGCCTTCGCCGGCTCGACAAGGCTTAAGCTTGCCAGCCTCTCGTTGACACAAGAAGGTGGGCCCGCGGAGATGGCACTCCCCGCGGGCCCGGTGCCGGTGCAGCTTCGGTTCAATACGGGGCTTGCCGGCGAGCAGTACGTTACCCGAGAACTCTGGCGCGAAGCAAGGCTGGAGCGGTGCCCGCTGCACCCGCGTGGGGGCTGTGGGTTCTCCCGCCACGGCACCTACGAGCGCAAGAGGCCGCCGGGAACGTACATCGCTCGCTGGTATTGCCCACGGGGTCACCAGACATTCAGTCTGCTGCCCGATCACCTGGCGGCGCGCTTTCCGGGCACCTTGCCAGAGATCGAGCAGGTCGTCGCGGCCGCCGAGAGCGCGAGCAGCCTGCAGGCCTGTGCCAACACACTGCGCCTCGATCCGGTCAGTCTGCCCAGCGCAATGCGCTGGGTGCGCAGGCGGCTCACCCTGATGCGCTCGCTGCTGCCGATCGTCGTGGCGATGATGCCGCAGTACCTGCTGGGCTGTGTGCCGACCATCGCCGGGCTGCGCGCGTGCTTGGCGGTGGATTGGGCGACGGGTTCGGTGCTGGTGCAGCTGCGCGATCTTCTCAGCGAGCACCTGGCGGCGCTGGCCACTCCGGTCGGATTCGGGCACCGCACCTTCAGTGGCGGTGGGCCTCACAGCGAGCTCCAACAACACAAGGGGCCTGACCCGCCGCGACAGGCTGCGTAGGGTGGCGACTCCCTCATTCAAGTGGAGTCCGATCCCATGACCGACACCCCTGATCGCAAGGCGTTGGCCCTGTTTCGCTACGGGCTGATCGCCGATCTCATCCACCTGCCCGCGGGCAGTCGCGGGTTGTATGCGCGGCTGCGCGAGAAGGCCGCGCTCGACTACTCGATCCCGGGCAGCAACCGCATCCGGGTGGCGCCAGAGACGCTGCGCCACTGGCTCAAGGCCTGGCGGCGCGGCGGCTTCGACGCACTGCTGCCCAAGGGCCGGGCCGATCGGGGCCGCTCACGCGCGTTGCCCCAGACGGTGGCCGATGCGCTGCTCAGCCTGAAGGAGGAGCAGCCCCATCTGTCGATCCCGCAGCTGATCAGCGCCGTCGCCGGCTCGGTGCCCGACGCCGCGACGCCGGCCCCCTCGACGGTCCACCGGCTGCTCAGCCGCGCCGGCCTGATGGACAAGGCCGGCAACGCCGCCGAGTCCGCCCAGGACCGGCGCCGCTTCGCCTTCGCACACCCCGGACAGCTGTGGATGAGCGACGTCATGCACGGCCCCAGCGTGCTGCTGCCGGGCACGCGCACGCGGCGCAAGACCTACCTGATCGCCTTCCTCGACGACGCGACGCGCGTGGTGCCGTACTGCGCCTTCGCCATGTCCGAGAACACGCAGGCGTTCTTGCCGGTCTTCAAGCAAGCGCTTCAGCGTCGCGGTATCCCGCAGCGCTTGTACGTCGACAACGGCGCCAACTACCGCTCGCACCAGCTCGCGCTGGTGTGCGCCCGCCTGGGCGTGGCGCTCATCCATGCCCGGCCCCATCAGCCCCAGGGAAAGGGGAAGCAGGAACGATTTTTTCGCACCGTACGCTCACAGCTGCTGGCCACCCTGAGCACGACCGACACCGACAGCCTGGACGCCCTGAACCGCCGGCTGTGGGCCTGGGTCGAGGCCGAGTATCACCACAACCCGCACCGTGGCCTGGATGGCCAGACCCCGCTGGACCGCTGGGCCGCCAGTTCGACCGCCGGCGAGCACACCCCGCGCCTGCCCGACCCCAAGCTCGATCTGGATGCCCTGTTCCTGGTCGAGACCAAGCGCCGCGTCCAGCGCGACCGCACCGTCAGCTTGAACGGCACGCTGTTCGAAGTCGACGCCGCCCTCGTCGGCCAGACCGTCACCCTGCGCCATGACCCCAGCGCACCCGCTTCGCGCGGCATCGAGGTCTGGCACGACGCACGCTTCGTCGAACGCGCCCGACCGCTGGATGCCTATGCCAACTGCTTCGTGCGCCGCAACCGCCCCACCCAGAGCATCGAGGCCGACACCCCAGCGCCGGCTCCGCGCCCGGGCGGCTTGTCCCTGCGCGATCTGCGCGGCCACAAGCCCGAGGACAAGCCCGATGACCAGGAGCGCCGCTGATGTACCTCACCCACTTCGGCCTGATCCACTATCCCTTCGAGCGCGCGCTGCAGAGCGACGAGTTGTTCGCCTCCAGCGCCGCGCGCGAGGCCCAGGCCCGGCTGAACCACCTGGTCGAGCTGCGCGGCATCGGCCTGATCACCGGCGAGGTCGGCTCGGGCAAGACCACCGTGTGCCGCCAGCTCGCATCCTCGCTGCACCCGGGGCTGCACCGCCTGTTCTACGTGCCGCTGTCCACCGGCAACGTCATGGACATGTACAAAGCCATCGCCTGGCAGCTCGGCCTGCCCGTGGAGCGCAACCGCGCCAGCGCCTACCGCGCCATCCACACCGAGGTCTGCCGCCTGGCCGTCGAATGCCGCATCCACCCCGTGCTCGTCGTCGACGAGGCGCAGCACCTGCGCAACGACGTGCTGGAGGACCTGCGGCTGCTGACCAACTACGCCATGGACTCCGAGCCTCGGCTATGCCTGCTGCTGGTCGGGCTGACCGAGTTGCGCCGCCGCCTGAGCATGGCCGTGCACGAATCGCTGGCCCAGCGCATCGTCGTGCGCTACCACCTCGGCGGTCTGGCGCGCGACGAACTGCCCGAGTATCTCGACCACCGGCTGCGCCTGGCCGGCACCAGCCTGCCGCTGTTCGAGCCCAGCGCCGTGCAGGCCTTGTACCAGGCCACCCACGGCCTGCCGCGCAAGGTCAACCTCGTGGCCCACTACGCGCTGTCGGCCGCCGCGCTGGCCCAGGCCCGACAGATCACCGCCGAGCACGTCCAGTCAGCCCTCGAGGAGGTCCAGTGAAGCGCGTCTTCGTCCTTATGCCCATGATGCTGCCCAGGATCTCCGACCGCGCGGCCGTGCAGTTGCTCGACATCCTCGAGCTTCTCCTGACCTACGTGCGGCATCACTACGCACCGCAGATCCAGCGCTGGCACAGCCGCCAACGCAGCGTCGACCCTCCTGCCTACCGGCCATCTGCGTCGCTGTTCGACGACGAGCCGTTCTGACCCGACTCGCGCCCAACGCATACACCTCGGCCCGGTACCCCCGGGCCGTCTTCGTTGGGCATCCCGCTTTGCCTCACCCTCCCACACTGTCTCACCCGGTGACCCAATCCGGCCGATCACTCGCCACGCATCACAAGACTACGTGACGGGGACGCGGGGAACTAACTTGCGAGACAACATCGATTCCCCTGAGCAACTATTTATCGAGGTGCAATCGCGAGCCTTGACGTCGCGCAAGGGGCGTCAAGCTGGTTGACCGCGTCATCCCGCGTGCCGATGCGCCAGTAGTTGCTGTCACTGCCAATTCCGAGGGTAGGCGGGTCAAACGACATTCTTAGTCCCCGTGGGACGGCCAGACCATGCACG
>DASQFA010000407.1:0-12850 GCA_035633375.1 Rubrivivax sp. | reverse complement strand
GCCACGCGCAGCGACAAGCGGTCGAGCACCTGCGGCGCGGCGCTGTTGCCATAGCGGAAGCAGACTTCCTCGAACTGCAGTTCACCGCGGCTGACGCGCAGCGGCAGGGCACCGGGTCGGTCGAGCACCGCCTGCGGTCGCGACAGGGTGTTGATGCCGTCCTGCACCGTGCCGACCTGCTCGAACAGGTTGGCCATCTCCCACATCACCCAGTGCGAGATGCCGTTCAGGCGCAGCGACATGGCGGTGGCGGCGGCCACCGCACCCACGCCCACCTGGCCCAGGGTCCACAGCCACAGCGTCACGCCCGCCGTGGCCAGGATGAGGGCGATGCCGAGCACGTGGTTGACGATTTCGAAGCCACTGACCAGGCGCATCTGCGCATACACGGTGACCAGGAACTCCTGCATCGCCGAGCGCGCATAACCGGCCTCGCGCCCGGCATGCGAGAACAGCTTGACGGTGGCGATGTTGGTGTAGGCATCGGTGATGCGCCCGGTCATCATCGAGCGTGCGTCGGCTTGGCGCTTGGCGGTGCGCGCCAGCTTCGGCACGAAGAAACGCAGCGCCGCGATGTACAGCAGCACCCACGCCAGGAAGGGCAGCAGCAGCCAGGCATCGAAGCCGCCGACCACCGCCACCATGGTGACGAAGTAGATGAGCACGAAAACCAGGATGTCGGCCAGGATCATCCACACGTCGCGCACCGCCAGCGCGGTCTGCATCAGCTTGGTGGCGATGCGGCCGGCGAACTCGTCCTGGTAGAAGTGCATGCTCTGGCGCAGCAGCAGGCGGTGGAAGTTCCAGCGCAGGCGCATCGGGAAGTTGCCGGCCATGGCCTGGTGCTTGAACATCGACTGCAGCGCCACCAGCAGCGTGCTGCCCAGCAGCACCGCCGCCAGCAGCCACAGCGTGCGGCCATGTTCGGCCCACAGCCGATCGGGCGGCACCGGGCCGAGCCAGTCGACGATGCGCCCGAGCATGGCGAAGAGCAGCGCCTCGAACACGCCGATGGCGGCAGTCAGCAGCGTCATCGCGGCGATGTAGCGGCGCAGGCCGTGGCTGCAGGCCCAGACGAACGCACCGAAGCCGCGCGGCGGCAATGTCAGCGCGCCTTGCGGATAGGGTTGGACGAGTCGCTCGAAGGCTGCAAACAACATGCGCTCCACAGTGGCCCAAACGGGCCGGCAAGGGTAGCAAATTCGCTGACCTATCCGCATCCTTCGGCGCAGAGCGCGCGCGTGCGGCGGCTGCACAATCGCGCATGCTTTTCGGCCACACGCCATGCCGACCGCGCTCCTGGCGCGCCGTGCTCGTGCGCGCCCGGGTGCCATGAACCTGTCGTCGTGGATCCAGCAATACGGCTATTGGGTGGTGTTCTTCGGTGCGCTCACTGAAGGCGAATCGGTGCTGCTCGTGGCGGGTTTCGCAGCCCATCGCGGGCTGCTGCAGCTGCCGTGGGTGATGGGGCTGGCCTTCGTGGCGGGCACCCTCGGCGACCAGCTCTGTTTCCACCTCGGCCGGCGCCACGGCGAGCGGCTGTTGGCGCGTTACCCAGGCCTCGCCCGCCAGGCACAGCGTGTGCAACCGCTGCTGGCCAAGCATCCCAACGCATCGATCCTGAGCCTGCGTTTCCTCTACGGCCTGCGCACCGCGGGGCCCGTCGCGATGGGTGCGCTGGGCGTGTCGCGCTGGAGGTTCGCGCTGCTGAACATGCTCAGTGCGGCGGTCTGGGCGGTCGGCATCAGCACGCTCGGTTATCAGTTCGGCAACGCCGTGCAATTGCTGCTGGATGACCTGCGCGTGGTCGAAGAAGGCCTGCTCGCCGCAGTCTGCGTGGCCGCGCTGGCCTGGGCCCTTTACCGGCGCCTGCGCTGGCGCTGAGCGGCCCTTCTGGCCGTCGTCGACGGCATTTGCGCGCAATAGTTGACGCTTGCTGGCGCCCCCTCGATGGCATGATCCGTGCGCGCGTTCATGCGACACATGGAGCCGCCTGGCCTCGCCTGGGTGACAGCCACAAGCCTTGCGCGGATGAAGCCCGCGCAAGGCCCTCGACCCCAAACTCGATCTCGTGCTCGGAGGTACGCAGCGTTGAACGAAGTCGCAACCACAAGTGCCGCGGCCCGGCGCCAGGGCACCTCCGACCCCGACGAATTCCAGTTGCCGGTGTCCGGCCTGTTTGCCGACGTCGAACTGGGACGCGGATCGGTGCATTTGCCCGATGAGTTCCAGCACAGCAGCAGCCTGGCGAAGCTGCATATCCTGGGCGACTGGCAACGTGCACTCGTGAGCTACCGGCATGAGGCGATGCGGCAGTTTGCGCACGAGCTGTCGAGCGGCCGGCCCGAGATGGGTGCCGGTGAGCGCAGCGCGTTGCTGCGCTCGACCTGCGCGTCTTTGCACATCGAACTGCCCGCCGACTTCGCGGCCGTGTCCACCAGGCCGTGATCGACCTGTACAGCACACCGATGCAAGCGCAGGCCGAGCCCGCGGCGCCGCGGCTGCGCGCCCACGGCGCCGGGCGTATTGGCGCGGAGGTCGATCCGACGCTGCGCCCCGCGCTCGGTGACGAGCAACTCAACATGGTGCTCGGGCATACGCGGCTGGGCACGCTGGTGGCCACGGCCTTTGCCGTGTTCTTTGCCTTCCATCTGCGCGGCGACGCGGTACCGGCCTGGCTCGTGGACAGCTGGCTGATCGTCAAGCTGGCCGTGGCGGCCGTGCGCACCTTTCTCAGCCTGTACCACGACAAGCTGGGCCGCCCCGGCGGAGAGGCCTGGCGACGCACCACCGATGCCTGGCTGCTGGCCGACGGACTGGTCTGGGGCGTCGCAGGCTTCGCGCTCATGTCATCGCCCGTTCCGCTGGCGGCATTGGTCTGTGCCGTGATGGCGTGCGTGTCCTGCGTGGCCACCTTCGGGCTGCAGGTCAGCAAGCGCTCGACCTCTGCCTACGTCGCACCGATCCTGACGCTGACCGCGCTGGGCCTGCTGCTGCGCGGCGACGACCTCGGCTCGATCGGCGGCCCCGGTCTGCTGATGCTGCTGGGTCTGCTGCTGACCACGGCCACGGCGTCGGAGCGAAGGCTGGTCGACGGGCTGCTGCTGCGCCTGCGCGCGCAAGCGCTGACCGCCGAGAAGGACGAGGCGCTGAAGCTGGCACTGCGGCAGAGCGCCGTGAAGACGCAATTCCTCGCCAACATCAGCCACGAACTGCGCACGCCGCTGCACGGCATCCTGGGCGTGGCGCGGCTTTTGCACCTGGAAGCACGTGACGGCGCGGTCGCGCGCCGCGTCGAACTGATCGAATCCTCGGGCATGCACCTGCTCGGCCTGATCAATGACTTGCTCGATGTCTCCCGTCTCGAAGCAGGCCGCTTCGCGATGCGCAGCGAGCGCTTCGAACTCGGCGCGCTGGTCGAGACGCTTGGCGAGGTCTACACGGTGCGCGCCGCCGACAAGGGCCTGAGCTTCACGCTGAACCTGCGCCTGCCGCGGCCTTGCTGGGTGCAGGGCGACCCCGCGCGCATGCGTCAGGTGTTGCACAACCTGCTGGGCAACGCGGTGAAGTTCACGCAGCGCGGCTCGATCGCCTTGACGCTGGTCCGCGACGGCAGCAGCGGCAGTATCAATATCGAGGTGCAGGACACCGGCCCAGGCATCGCGCCGGCCGACCTGGCGCACGTGTTCGAGGCCTTCCGCCAAGTTGATGGCACCGATACCACGCCGCATGAAGGCACCGGTCTGGGCTTGACCATCGCGCGCGACATCGCCCAGGCGATGGGCGGTGACCTGAGCCTGCGCAGTACCTTGGGCGCAGGCACCTGCGCGCTGTTCACCGCGCGCCTGGGCGATGCGCCGCCGGTCGAACCCGCAAACCTTCAGCACGCTATCGCCGAGCCGGCCAGCACCCGCGGAACCCGCGTGCTGATTGCCGAAGACGACGACGTGAATGCCGTCATCGCCATGGCCTATCTGGAGCATATGGGCGTGCAGGCCGAACGCGTGCGCGACGGCCGCCAGGCGGTGCGGCATGCACTGCGCGAAGTGAACCGTCCCGATCTGGTGCTGATGGACTGTCGCATGCCCACGATGGACGGCATGGCCGCGACGCGCGAGCTTCGAGCACAGGAACGCACACTGGGCCTGCCGCGATTGCCGGTGATCGCGCTGACCGCCACCGCCTTCGACAACAGCCGCCATCAATGCCTGAACGCCGGTATGGACGATTTCCTGTCCAAGCCCTACACCCAGGAAGACCTTGGCCGGGTGCTGGGCCAGTGGGTGCGTCGGCACGCACCCATGGCCACTGCCAGTTAGGCCGCAGACTTCGCGACCAAGGGCTTGAACTGCGGGCCGGACAGTATCGGCTGCACCTCGGCGATGGCCAACGCCGGGCAAAGCTGAAGATCCTCGTGTTCGGTTTCGAACATGAAGGTGTACAAGGGATGGAGCATCCGACCCCACTCGCGTTTTGCGGCAGAGGCGTCGAAGGCCAGGATGCTGTGCATCACGCCGCCGGTGTGTGCCAGCGGCTTGAGTTCATCGCGCCGGAACACATCCACGAACCCCAGCCGCCGGTAGTTGCGGATCAGGGCCTCGTTGCGCGCGCCGACGACCATCCAGCGCAAGTCGTGGGCCATGCAGAACAGGTAGCTGGCCTTCCACAGGCACAAGCGTGTCAGCGGATCGACTCCCACTGGAACGGCAAGTCGGGTGACTTCGGCGCGCGAGGCTTCGGTGAGCCAAGACGGCAGCTCCACGCTGTCCTCCATGAGCAGCGGTGAGAGCGCGCTGGTCTGGATGCGCATCGTTCCCGTGGCTTGCGCCGTGGCCTTGTCGCGGCACAGGAAGACCGATGTGCCCTGTGCAAAGTCCAGCTCATCCGGTTCTGCCAATCGCTGGCCCATCTCGGGCAGGTGGTGACCGTAGGCCTGGGCTCGAACCGCGCACGCATCAAGCAGATCCTGATGCGACGCTACCAAGCGCAGGGTAAACCCCAACGTGTGTACGTTCATCAATGCGACGCCCCCAACGACTTTTTTGGCGTGCAGACCTGTCGCTGGCTGCAGCCGTTGGCCCAGCATAAGCCAGACCAGGTGTTTCACGGCATTGGCACAAACCTCAGATGCCGATATGGCTGCAGAGTGTGGCGGCCGCGCTGAAGTGCATCGCCTGGCCTGCGCTGGGCAAGGCACACAGCGGCCGCCAGCCGGCCGATTTCGGCTAGGCGCGCGCCTTGCGCCGCGGCGACATGGCCGCGGTCTTGTGGCGCACGCCGGCGCCCAGCTCGCGCGGCGGCAGGCCGGTGTGCTGCGTGAGCAGGCGGCCGGCCTTCGGCGCCGCCGGCTTGGCCACGACTGGCGTGGAATTCTTGCGCCGCGCGCTGCTGTAGCCCCCGGCCGTGAGCGGCTGGAAGCTGGGGATCAGGTGCTGCTTGCCGTTGCCGATGAGGTCGGCGCGGCCCATGGCCATCAACGCCTCGCGCAGCAGCGGCCAGTTGTTGGCGTCATGCCAGCGCAGGAAGGCCTTGTGCAGCCGGCGGCGGCGCTCGCCGCGCACGATATCGACCTTCTCACCGCGTTGCGGGTCGCGGCTGATGCCCTTCAGCGGGTTGCGCCCCGAGTGGTACATCGCCGTGGCGGTGGCCATCGGGCTGGGATAGAAGGTCTGCACCTGGTCGGCGCGGAAACCGTTCTTCTTCAGCCACAGCGCCAGGTGCATCATGTCCTCGTCGCTGGTGCCGGGGTGCGCGGCGATGAAGTACGGGATCAGGAACTGCTTCTTTCCGGCCTCGGCGCTGAACTTGTCGAACAGCTGCTTGAAGCGCTCATAGCTGCCGATGCCGGGCTTCATCATCTTGGAAAGCGGCCCGCCTTCGGTGTGCTCGGGCGCGATCTTCAGGTAGCCGCCCACGTGGTGCGTGGCCAGCTCCTTGATGTATTCGGGTGACTTGACGGCCAGGTCATAGCGCAGCCCCGAGGCGATGAGGATCTTCTTTACCCCACGCAGCGCCCGCGCGCGGCGGTACATGCGTATCAGCGGCGCATGGTCGGTGTTCAGGTTCGGGCAAATGCCGGGGTAAACGCAACTGGGCTTGCGGCACGCGGCCTCGATCGCCGGGCTCTTGCAGCCGATGCGGTACATGTTGGCGGTGGGCCCGCCCAGGTCGCTGATGACGCCTGTAAAGCCCTTGACCTTGTCGCGGATGTCCTCGATCTCGCGCATCACGCTGTCTTCCGAGCGGCTCTGGATGATGCGCCCCTCGTGCTCGGTGATCGAGCAGAAGGTGCAGCCGCCGAAGCAGCCGCGCATGATGTTCACCGAGAAGCGGATCATTTCCCAGGCCGGGATCTTGGTGGCGGCATCGAAACTGCCGTTGGCGTCGGCATAGCTCGGGTGCGGGCTGCGCGCGTAGGGCAGGTCGAAGACATGGTCCATCTCCGCCGTCGTCAGCGGGATCGGCGGCGGGTTCAGCCAGACGTCGCGGTCGGCATGCCTTTGCACCAGCGCACGCGCGTTACCGGGGTTGGTCTCCAGGTGCAGCACGCGGCTGGCGTGGGCATACAGCACCGGGTCGCTCTTTACCTGCTCGTAGGACGGCAGGCGGATCACGGTGCGCTCGCGCGGCGGCAGCTTGAATTTGCCAACGAGCCTGGGCGTGCCGCTTGCGAAGAAGGTGATCGGCTGCGCGCCGCCAGCGCCGTCGCGGGCCGCCGCGGCGCCCTCTTCCTTGGCACAGGTGGCACCCTGGCTGGCGGCCTGCTCGTCGGTGCTCTGGTAGGGATTGATGTGTTCGTCCACCCGGCCCACCTGGTCGACCTCGGTGGAGTCGATCTCGAACCAGCCTGCGGCGGAAGGGTCGCCGCTGCGTCGCATGAACGCCGTGCCGCGCACGTCGGTGATTTGCGCCACCGGCTCGCGCCGGCTCAAGCGGTGGGCGATCTCGACGATGGCGCGCTCGGCATTGCCGTACAGCAGCAGATCGCACCTGCTGTCCACCAGGATCGAGCGGCGTACCTTGTCCTGCCAGTAGTCGTAGTGCGCAATGCGGCGCAGGCTGGCCTCGATGCCGCCAAGCACGATCGGCACCTCGTGGTAGGCCTCGCGGCAGCGCTGCGCATACACCAGCGAGGCGCGGTCCGGGCGCCTGCCGGCCACGTCACCCGGGGTGTAGGCATCGTCGCTGCGCAGCCTGCGGTCGGCGGTGTAGCGATTGATCATCGAATCCATGTTGCCCGCGGTGACGCCAAAGAACAGGTTCGGCTGGCCCAGCGCCTTGAAGGGTTCGGCGCTTTGCCAGTCGGGCTGGGAGATGATGCCGACACGAAAGCCCTGCGCCTCGAGCACGCGGCCGATCACCGCCATGCCGAAGCTGGGATGGTCGACATACGCGTCTCCGCTGACGATGACGATGTCGCAGCTGTCCCAGCCCAAGCGTTCCATCTCGGCACGGCTCATCGGCAGAAACGGCGCGGTGCCGAAACGCTTGGCCCAGAACGGGCGGTAGGCGGTCAAGGGCCTGGCGGCGGGCGCCGGGGCGAGCGGGGGGGTGGCGATCACGTTGTTTCGGTGGGCTGGCATCGGCCGGGCGGCCCGGAATTGTCCCAGCTTGGCGGGACGTACGTACACCCGGGCTGTCAGCGGCGCGGGCGCTGGGGCGCCAACGCATCGGATGCGGGGCCAGAATGGTCCACCACTCACGGGGGTACGACATGCTGGAACTCAGGCCGAACTGCGAGCACTGCAACCTGGCGCTGCCCCCTGCGTCCACCGCGGCGCGCATCTGCAGCTTCGAGTGCACTTTCTGCGCGCACTGCGTGGACACGCTGCTGGGCAACGTCTGCCCCAACTGCGGTGGCGGCTTCGTGCCGCGGCCCGTGCGCCCCGCGCACGACTGGAAGGGCGGGAATCATCTGGGCAAGTACCCCGCCAGCACGGCAGCCAAGCTGCGCCCGGTGGATGCCGCAGCCCATGCCGCCTTTGCCGCACCGATCAAGGCGCTGGCGCCGCAACTGCGTTGAGGTGTCGCCCCCGCGCCTGGCAGTGCAAGCGGCCGAGAGGCTCGGACCCCCTATTTACACGGCGCGATCGCGCCCACAGAATCGATTCGAGGTCGCGCTTGCGGCTTCAATTCACAACACAGGAGACCATCGATGAGCGTCAGCACCCCCACGCAACAAGTATCCAACTGGCTGTCCGGCTTCGGCGCCGCCCTCGAACGAGGCGATCACGCCGCGGCCGTGGCGATGTTCGATGACGACTGCTACTGGCGCGACCTGGTGTCCTTCACCTGGAACCTCAAGACGATGGAGGGCAAGGCGGCGAGCCGCGCCATGCTCGACGCCACGGCCGCAGCCACCCGGCCCAGCGGCTGGAAGATCGAAGGCGAAGCCACCGAAGCCGGCGGCGTGGCCGAGGCTTGGTTCGGCTTCGAGACGGCGCTGGCGCGCGGCCGCGGGCAAATCCGCCTGAAGGGCGACAAATGCTGGACGCTGCTGACGACGATGACCGAGCTGAAGGGCTTCGAAGAAGCGCAGGGCGCGACCCGGCCCAAGGGCGTGGAACACGGCGCCTCGCGCGACCGCAAGAGCTGGCTCGAGCGCAAGACGCAGGACGAGGCCGACCTGGGCTACAAGACCCAGCCCTACTGCGTGATCATCGGCGGCGGCCAGGGTGGCATTGCCATGGGCGCGCGGCTGAAGCGCCTGGGCGTGCCGACGATCATCATCGAGAAGAACCCGCGCGCCGGGGATTCATGGCGCAACCGCTACCGCTCGCTGTGCCTGCACGACCCGGTGTGGTACGACCACTTGCCTTACCTGCCTTTCCCCGAACACTGGCCGGTGTTCGCACCGAAGGACAAGATCGGCGACTGGCTCGAGATGTACACCAAGGTCATGGAGCTGAACTACTGGACCTTGAGCGAGTGCAAGGTTGCGTCCTACGACGAGGCAACGAAGGAGTGGACCGTCACCGTCGACCGCAATGGCGAACAGGTGGTGCTGCGCCCGAAGCAGCTGGTGCTGGCCACCGGCATGTCGGGCATCGCCAACATCCCGGCGATCCCCGGCGCCGACAGCTTCAAGGGCGAGATCCACCATTCCAGCAAGCACCCGGGCGGCGAGCCCTATCGCGGCAAGAAATGCGTGGTCATCGGGTCGAACAACTCGGCGCACGACATCTGCGCCGACCTGTGGGAACACGGCGCCGACGTGACCATGCTGCAGCGCTCGAGCACGCACATCGCGCGCTCCGACACCTTGATGGAACTGGCGCTTGGCGGGCTGTATTCCGAAGCGGCGGTGAAGGCGGGTGTCACCACCAACACGGCTGACATGATCTTCGCGTCGATCCCGTACAAGATCATGCATACCTTCCAGATCCCGGTGTACGAAGAGATGGCGCGGCGCGACGCCGACTTCTACGCGCGGCTGAAGAAGGCCGGCTTCATGCTCGATTTCGGCGAGGACGGCTCGGGCCTGTTCATGAAGTATCTGCGCCGCGGCTCGGGCTACTACATCGACGTCGGCGCCTCGGAGCTGGTGGCCGACGGCAAGATCAAGCTGAAGAGCGGTGTCGGCATCGACCGCATCAAGGAACATTCGGTGCTGATGAAGGACGGTACCGAGTTGCCGGCCGACCTGATCGTCTATGCCACCGGCTACGGCTCGATGAACGGCTGGGCGGCGCGCCTGATCAGCCAGCAGGTGGCCGACAAGGTAGGCAAGTGCTGGGGCCTGGGTTCGGGCACGACCAAGGACCCGGGCCCGTGGGAAGGCGAGGAGCGCAACATGTGGAAGCCTACGCAGCAGCAGGCGCTGTGGTTCCATGGCGGCAACCTGCACCAGAGCCGCCACTACTCGCAGTTCCTGTCGCTGCAGCTCAAGGCACGCTACGAAGGCCTGCCGACGCCTGTGTATGGGCTGCAGCCGGTACATCACCTCAGCTGAGCCTGCAGGCGACGGGGTGGTCGCCGGCGGGCGATCACCCTGCCAAGAGCGCGATTAGGGTAATCCCTTAGAATGTGGATAACCTTTCACTTCGACCCCTCTCCCATGTTCTCCCTGATCAAGTCGCTCTCCACCCTGTTCAGCCCTTCGCTGGCGAACATTCAGGACCGCGACGAAAAGTACCTGTCCCAAGCCGTGGACATGTGCGACCTCGAAAACCGCATGCGCCATCTCGATGGCGGCCACCGCAGCATCTACAAGACCGGGCCTTACGGCGTGTTCATGCGCTGAACCGTTGCGGCCGGCGCCTTGCGGCGTCGGACGAGCCGCGAAGGCCCGCGCGCGCAGCGGGCGACCCGTCTGCAAGCGCGCCGCGCCGGACGCTACATGCTGCGCCGCGCCAGCGCGCCGCTGAGGCTGCGCAGCAGCCACCTGGGCGTGGCCCGCGCTGCCAGCGTGGCGGCCAGGTTGACGAGTCCCGGCACCCTGATGACCTCGCCGCGCATGCAGGCGAGATAGCCTTCGGCCGCCACCTCGGCCGCGTCCCCGACCAGAAATGTCGGCAGCGTGGCGAGCTTGTGGTTGCTTTCGGTGGCGCGGCTGATCATCTGCGTGGCGGTGATGCCCGGACACAGCGCGGTCACGCTGACGCCGCTGCCCTTGAGCTCCTCCGACACGGACTCGGTCAACGACAGCACATAGGCCTTGGTGGCGGCATAGGTGGCGAGCAGCGGTACCGGCTGGAAAGCGGCGATCGACGCCACGTTGAGCACGCGGCCCCAGCCGCGCTCGCACATGCCGGGCAGGAAATGCGCCAGCATCGCCGTCAGCCCCGACACGTTCAGGTCGATCAGCTCCTGCTGCCGCGACGCCGCGATGTCGCAGAACGCGCCCTGCTCCAGCACGCCGGCGTTGTTCACCAGCACGTCTACGGTCACCCGTTTGCGCTGCAATGCCTGCGCCAACGCGGCGGCCGCGCCCGGCACTGCCAGATCGGCCGGCTGCACTCGCACCGCCACGCCGTAGGCGCCTTCAAGCTCGGCGGCCAGCGCGCGCAGCCTGTCGGCGCTGCGCGCCACCAGCACCAGATCGAAGCCGCCCTTGGCGAAGCAGCGCGCCAGCTCCTCGCCGATGCCAAAGGATGCGCCGGTGACGAGCGCGGTGCGTCCGCCGTGGTCGGATTTTCGGGTCATGGCGGGTCTCCATCGAATGCCGGCACAGCGGCCTGTGGCGGACATTGTGCTGCGCAATCCGGTGCGACCGCTATGCTTGCGGGCCGTCCAACCCGAACCTCGAGGTGCCGCATGAGCGACCCCCTTGCCGCGCTGCAGAATAGACTGCAACCCCTGTTCCCCGGCCTGATGGGCCTGCAACTCACCGAGGTGGGCCCCGAGCGCGTCGTCGCCACGATGCAGGTGCGCCCCGAGCTGTGCACCAGCGGCGGCATCCTGCACGGCGGCGCGCACATGGCCTTTGCCGACACGCTGGGCGCGGTGGGCACCTTCGTCAACCTGCCCGAAGGCAAGGCCACGACGACGCTGGAATCGAGCACCAAGTTCATCGGCTCGGCCAGGGTCGGCAGCACCGTCACCGGCGAGAGCACGCCGCTGCACAAGGGCCGCACCACGATGGTCTGGCAGACCACCATCCGCAGCGACACCGGCAAGCTGTGCGCCATCGTGTCGCAGACGCAGCTGGTGCTGGGCTGATGCTCCAGATCGCGCCCTACGGCAGGTGGACGTCACCGCTCGGCGCCGAGCGCGCGGTGGCCGCCGGCATGGCCCTAAGCGATGTCGGCTTCGACGGCGACAGCATGCTGTGGCAGGAATCGCGGCCTGCCGAGAACGGCCGCAACGTGGTCATGCGACGTGCGGCCGACGGCACGCTGCACGAGCGGAATCCGCCGCCCTTCAATGCCCGCACCCGCGTGCACTGGCCGGCAGCCGCGACGAAGCGGTGCAGCGGCCGCAATGGTCGCCCGACGGGCGGGCTGCACTTCATCAGCGACCGCAGTGGCTGGTGGAACCTGTACCGCTGGGGCGAGTACGGCGCCGAAGCGCCGTGCCCGATGCAGGCAGAGTTCGGCAGCCCTTCTGGAACTTCGGCTTGTGCACCTATGCGTTCGCCTCGGTAGGGCATGGACAACGGCTGATCGTCCGCGGCGGCAGCGCCGGCGGCTACACCCCGCTGAGTGCGCTGGCCTTCCACGACACTTTTGCCTGCGGCGCCAGCCTGTATGGCATCGGCGACCTGGAGGTGCTGGCCAGGGACACGCACAAGTTCGAATCGCGCTATCTGGACCGGCTGATCGGTCCGTACCCCGGGGCCCGCGAGCTGTACCGCGCGCGCTCGCCGATCCACCATCTGGACGGATTGAAATGCCCGTTGATCCTGCTGCAGGGGGGCGCAAGACGAGGTCGCGCCGCCGCAGCAATCACGCCGCATGCATGCCGCGCTGAAAGCCAAGGGCGTGCCGGTCGCGTACCTGGAGTTCGATGGCGAGCAGCACGGCTTCAGGCAGCTGAAGAACATCGTGCGTGCACTCGAGGCCGAGGCGTACTTCTACTCGCGTGTCTTCGGCTTCACGCTGGCCGACCCGGTGGAGCCGGTGGCCATCGACAACCTGTGAGCGGCGGCCGCATGTGGGTTGGGTGGCTCCCAAGCGCTCATCCCGCAGCGCGCAGCGCGCAGGTAGTCCAGTGAATTGCGCCGCGTCGTCGGCCACAATGCAGAGATGGATGCTGCGCCGAGCCCTTCGCTGCCACCCTTCAAGTCGGTGCGCTATGCAGGCCGCGCGGCGGGCACGCGGCTGATCGTGCTGGGTGCGGTGCACGGCAACGAGACCTGCGGCACGCGCGCCATCGAGCGCGTCATGGCCGAACTCGACAGCGGGGCGCT
>DASQFA010000406.1:0-4258 GCA_035633375.1 Rubrivivax sp. | reverse complement strand
TCGTTCCACATCTCCGGCACGTTGAACGACCGGCCGCTGGTGGCATTGCGCACCGACCTGGCCGCACTCGGCCTGGCCAATGCGGCGCCTGAAGGCGAGACCGAGGACCATGTGTCCTTCGTCTTCGAGGTGCTGCGCTACCTGATCGCCGGCGACGACGCGGCGGTGTGCAACCTCGAGCAGCAGCGGCGCTTCTTTCGGGCCCATGTGCAGCCCTGGGTGGCGCATTCGCTGTGCGACGCGGTGGAGCAGCATGCAGCGGCACGCCTGTACGCCGCGCTGGCGCGCTTCACACGCGCGTTCATCGAGGTCGAGACGCAGGCCTTCGATCTGGTCGAGTAGGCACCGGCGCGGCGCGGTGATTCTTCATGCGCACTCGCATCAGAAGCGCGCGAGCGCCAACTGTGGCAGCTGCGCCACGAAACACTGTTCGGCCTCGGCGCCGTCCAGGCCGCGCAGGTCGAGCCGGACCTGTTGGTCCTCGATGCGGCCGATCACCGGGATGGGCAGGCCGCGCAAGGCCTCGGCCAGGCGTTTGGGCAGGCGGCCCGCACGTTTGGCATTTGCCGGCGCACCCAGCGCCAGGCACACACTGGGCAGCCGGTCCACCGGCAGCGAGCCGCTGCCGATCTGGCTGCGGCAGGGCAGCACCTGCAGCTGGATGCGCTCGCCGAGCGCGCGCGCCACCGCCGGGGCGATGCGCTCGGCCACCTGTTGCAGATCGGCCTGGCTGCGTGTCAACAGGCGCAGCGTGGGCAGGCGCTGGGCCAGGCGGTCGGGGTCGCGATACAGCTTGAGCGTGGCTTCCAGCGCGGCGATGCTCATCTTGTCCAGCCGCAGCGAGCGCTTCAGCGGGTGGCGCTTGATCTTCTGGATCAATGCCTTGTCGCCGACGATCAGCCCGGCCTGCGGCCCACCCAGCAGCTTGTCGCCGCTGAAGGTGACCAGGTTGGCACCGGCGGCGATGGATTGCATCGGCGTCGGCTCGGCCGGCAGGCCCCAGCGCGTCAGGTCGACCAGCGTGCCGCTGCCCAGGTCCTCGACGAAGGGCAGGCCGCGTGACTTGCACAGGGCGGCCAGTTCGGCCACCGGCACGCTGGCGGTGAAGCCCTGGATCGCGTAGTTGCTGGTGTGTACCTTCATCACCAGCGCGCTGCGCGGGCCGAGCGCGGATTCGAAGTCACCCAGGTGCGTGCGGTTGGTGGTGCCCACCTCGACCAGCCGTGCGCCGGCGCGCCGCATGATGTCGGGGATGCGAAAGGCGCCGCCGATTTCGATCAGCTCGCCGCGCGACACCGGCACTTCCTTGCGGTCGGCCAGCGCGGCCAGCACCAGCAGCACCGCGGCGGCGTTGTTGTTGACCGCGGTGGCGGCCTCGGCGCCGGTGAGCTCCTTCAGCAGGTCTTCTATGTGCGCGTCGCGGTCGCCGCGCGCGCCTGTGGCCAGGTCGAATTCCAGGTTGCACGGTCCGCGCATCACCGCCAGCACGGCATCGATGGCCTCGGGTGCCATCACCGCGCGGCCGAGGTTGGTGTGCAGCACGGTGCCGGTGAGGTTGAACACCGGGCGCAGCGCCAGGGCGGCTTGCTGCTGCAGCGCCGTGCGGCAACCGGCTTCGAACGCGGCAGCATCGAAGGCCACGCGCACTTGCGTCGCGCGCCAGGCTTCCAATGCGGCGCGCGCCGTGGCGAGCGTGGACGCACGGCCATGCTGCGCCACGAGACTGCGCATCTCCTCCGAGTCGAGCAGCTTGTCCAGCGAAGGCGGGCGGTGCGTGGCAGCGGTCATGGCAGGCGCGGGGAAGGCGCTGGGCAGGCGCGGGCTAAGCGCAAATGGCGGAGGGGGGTGGGAGTCGAACCCACCTGGGACTGCCGAGCAGCCCCACCCGGTTTTGCAGACCGGACGCCCCACCGGGGGACGATCCTCCTCCGAGGAATGCTGGGCGATCAGCCCTCGAACAGCTTGCGCGGGTCGCTGCGGAAGTGGCGTCCCACCGCGTCGCGCTTGGTCAGGCCGATCTGGTCGAAGTACTCTACCAGCGGCACCGACAGGTGCCGGCTGATGCCACTGGTTTCGCGCAGCTCCTTCAGGTTCAGGCGCTTGTGCTCGTCGGCCTCGGCCAGCGCGTGGGCGCTCACGGCCAGCGCCAGCAGGTGCGGGGTCTGGATGAAGTACTCGGCACCCACGGCATGCACCTTGCCCATGCGCTGCAGGCGCTGCAGCACACGCAGCACCTGGTCCTTGCGCAGGCTGCGGTCGCGCAGCAGCATGTCGCTGAGCATCGGCGGGTGGATACCGCCTTCGTCGAGCCAGGGTTTCAGGCGTTCCCACAACTGCTTCTCGGCGCCCTGCAGCGAGGCGTCGTGACTGGCCAGCGACAGGTGTGGTCCGCTGCGCTTGAGCGTGCCGTCCTTGACCAGCCCTTGCAGCAGCAGCGCGAACACCGCCGCGGCAGGCTTGTCGCGCACGGCGCGCTGAAGCTGCTCCTGCGTCAGGCCGGGACTGTCGGGCGACTTGCGATGGTGCGCGCCCAAATGCTCAGTGACGCGGCTGGCGTAGCGCTCGATCTGGCCGGGGGCAAACAGCAGGGCCTGGGCGCCGTCACCCAACGCACGGTGCGGCATGGCCGTGTGCAGCGCGCGTTGCTCGTCGTCGCCCAGGTTCCATTGCAGCGCGAACTGACGCGCGTCGATGCCGTAGGGTGACTCGAGCGCCAGCGTCGCCCCCAGCGTCTCCGCCGGCGTGGGCAACTCCATCGCCGCCAGCGCCGCCAGTCGCTGCTCGCGGCGCCGGCGGCTGGCCGGCGGAAAGGCGTCGATGACCACGCCGCCGCCTAGCGTGCGCAGCGCCGACTGGTCGCGCAGGATGAAACGGTCGCCGTGCAGCGCGCCGATCGGCCGCTCCAGGCTCAGCTGGATCAGCGCGCTGCGCCCGGGGGCGACGGCCGCGCCATCCAGCAGCATGACGCGAGCGCCCACGTCCTCGGCGCCCAGATGCAGGTGCACCGGCGTCCAATGCGCCAGCGGCCGGCTCTCGCCAGCCAGCAACTGCACCCGGGCGTCGAAGCGCTGCGTCGGGGCGTGCAGCGCCTCGGCCACGACCCAGTCGCCGCGCCGCACCTCGGCCTTGTCCACGCCGGCCAGGTTGAGTGCCAGCCGCTGCCCGGCGCGGCCTTCGCCGGCCTGGCGGTTCTGCGCGTGGATGCCGCGCACGCGCACGTCCAGGCCGCTCGGCGACAGCTTCAGGCGGTCGCCCACGGCCACCCGGCCGGCGACGGCCGTGCCGGTGACCACGGTGCCGATGCCGGCCAGCGTGAAGCTGCGGTCCACCGCCAGGCGGAACTGCCCCTGCTGCCGCCGCGGCGCCAGGGTCGCACGTGCCTGCTGCAGGTGCGCCAGCAGCGCGTCGATGCCTTCACCCGTGGTCGACGATAGCGGCAGGATCGGTGCGCCGGCCAAGGCGCTGTGGGCCAGCAAGGCGCGCACTTCGGCCTGGGCCTCGGCCAGCCGCCCGGGCGTCACCAGGTCGCACTTGGTCAGCGCCACCACACCCTGCGCCAGGCCGAGCAGATCGAGGATCGCCAGGTGCTCGCGCGTCTGCGGCATCGGGCCGTCATCGGCCGCGACCACCAGCACCACATGGTCGATGCCGGTGGCGCCGGCGAGCATGTTGCGCACCAGCCTCTCATGGCCCGGCACGTCGACGAAGCCCAGCACCTCGCCATCCGGAAGCGGCTTGTAGGCGAAGCCCAGGTCGACGGTGATGCCGCGCTCCTTTTCCTCCTTCAGCCGGTCCGCATCGACGCCGGTCAGCGCCTTGACCAGCGAGGTCTTGCCATGATCGATATGTCCTGCGGTTCCGATGATCACGGCAATGCCAATGCTCGAGGTGGGGTGAGGTGCGTCGATACGGGGCCGTCGTGCGGCACCGGTTTGCCGACCCGCCGGGCGATCGCGCAACGGACGACAGGTCGGGAATGCGATGGCCGGTCTGGACCCACATCGATTATCGGCGTGGGGTTTGGGCGACGAGCGACTCGTCGGGCCTTCCTTCGCCGACAAAGTTCCCGGTCGCGACAAGTTGTCGCGCCACGGCTAGGGTCCCCCCTTGAGTCAGGGTTTGCCATGCAGGTTAATCTAGGGGGATCATAGGTCTGCCCGTGCATGGGACCGTCACCTTGGAGGTTGCCTCGATGAGCCAGTCACCCACTCCCACCACGATCAATCGCCGTACCGTCTTTGCCGGTGCGGGTGCCATC
>DASQFA010000405.1:0-20533 GCA_035633375.1 Rubrivivax sp. | reverse complement strand
CCCCAAGGGGGTGCAGCCGACCTTGGGGCGGCCCGGCGGCCGGCTGAATGGGCCCCCGAGGCGCCTGCGGCGCCGACCCCCCAAGGGGGTGCAGCCGACCTTGGGGCGGCCCGGCGGCCGGCTGAATGGGCCCCCGAGGCGCCTGCGGCGCCGACCCCCCAAGGGGGTGCAGCCGACCTTGGGGCGGCCCGGCGGCCGGCTGGCGTACTCATATCCGGCGACATGGTGCTGCCGCGCATTTCCACCAACATCAGCGTCTACGACATCGAGCCCGAGGCGAACCCGCTGCCGCTGTACCTGGAATCGATCGCCGCGATGCGCGCGGTGCCGGCCGACACGCTGGTGCTGCCCTCGCACGGCAAGCCCTTTACAGGACTGCACCGGCGCATCGAGCAACTGACACGACATCACGACGAACGCTTCGCCGAGGTGCTGCAGGCCTGCGCCCGGGCCCCGCACAGCGCCGCCGATCTTCTGCCGGTGATGTTCAAGCGCGAGCTCGACATGCACCAGACCACCTTTGCGCTGGGTGAATCGGTGGCGCATGTGCACGCACTGCAGACCGCCGGGCGCTTGAAGCAGGTGGCCAGCAGCGACGGCGTGCTGCGTTACACCACGGTGTGACCGGCGGCCGCTGGGCGCGGCGTCGTGCGCAGGACGCGCGTGCGGCAGCGCTTTTAGTCGAACACCGGCACCTGCCCTTCGCGCAGCGCGAGGCGGGAGTGCTCGTAGTCCGGCAACACCGAGCGCACCACCTCCCAGAAGGCGGCGCTGTGGTTCATCTCGCGCAGGTGCGCCAGTTCGTGCGCCACCACGTAGTCGATGATCGGCAGCCCAAAGTGAACCAGTCGCCAGTTCAGGCGGATCGAGCCGTCGGCATTGGCGCTGCCCCAGCGTGTGGTGGCCGAGCTCAACCCGATGCGCCGCACATGCACGCCCAGGCGCGGCGCAAACAGCGCGCAGCGTTCCTCGAATACGCGGCGCGCCTGTCGCTGCAGCCAGCTCTGCACCGTGTCGCGGATCTGCTCGGGCGTGGCGGTGTGTGGCAGGCCGACGTGCAGCAAGCGGCGCGGCACGCCAGGCAGGCCTTCGGCCTCGCTGTCCAGCACCGTGCCCGTGGCGCGCGGATCCATCAACACGATGACGGTGCCGCCCAGGAACGGCAGCCCGGTGCCGTCGCGCCAGTCGATGCGCGCCGATTGCAGGCGCAGCGTGCGTTCGCGCTGTTCGCGAAGCTTGCGCAGGATCCAGCCGCGCTTTTCCTGCAGGGCCGTGTCCAGCTCGTTCGCACCCACCCAGCGCGGGACGCTCACCGACAGGCCTTCGGCACCGACCACGAAGCCGATGCTGCGGCGCCGCGCGCGCCGCATCTCGTAGGCCACCAGGTGGCCATCGAGTCTGACGTCGCGCTGCGCGCGCGGATGTTTGAAGATTTCGCCGGGGAGGTTCTCGCTCGAGGGCGGGCGTTGCGGCGCGGCGCGCGGTAGCACCGCGGGCGTGGCAGGCATCTGTGTGGGGACATGCTGCGCGGCTTCGGCAGGCTCGTCGAACAACGAGCGCTGCAGCAGCTTCCAGGGGGCAGACCAGTGCGGCATGGGTCGCGATTCTAGGCCGCGGGACCGCCCATCGCGGCTATGCGGGTGCTTCTCGAACACGGCTCATACGAGTTCGCAATCAACCATCAAGAGCGCCGCGCGCTTCCGAGCGACTTGCTTCGGCGCAAAGCCGCCGCTCGCGAAACACCGCTTTCATTCACCGCAGAGCAGCGGAGGACGCAGAGTTGGCGCAGAGGAAATGCAATGGATTCAAATCGCTTCCCGTATTTCTCTGCGGACCTCTGCGTCCTTCGCTCCTCTGCGGTGAAGGCTGCTTGTTCGGCCGCTTTGCGTCGAAAGAAGCTTATGCCATCCATGCGTTTGAACGCAATCGAGTATCAGACATAGGCCTGGGGATCGATGCGGCGCATCTCGGCCTCGATCCAGCCTTCGACCTCACGCATCAGTTCGTCGGGCTTGCGCCCCTGCACGGCGATCGGCTTGCCGATGGAGATGTCGATCAAGCCCGGGCGCAGCATGAAGCTCTTGCGCGGCCAGCAGCGTGCCGAGGCCACGGCGATTGGCACGATCGCCGTGCCGGTGGTGATGGCCAGGCGCGCCGCGCCCGCCTTGTACTGCCCTTGCTGGCCGCGCGCGCTGCGCGTGCCTTCGGGGAACATGATGACCCAGTTGCCCTGGGCCATGAAGCGGCGGCCCTGCTCGGCCACCCTGTTCCACGCCGCGGTGCGCTTGCTGCGGTCGATGTGGATCATGTCCAGGCGGCCCATGGCCCAGCCGAAGAAGGGGATCAGAAGCAGCTCCTTCTTGAACACGTAGCTCAGCGGGTGCGACATCAGCACCGGGTAGGCAAAGGTCTCCCATGTGGACTGGTGCTTCGACGCCAGCAGCACGGCACGCAGGCCGTCTGCGGCGCTGGGCACGTTTTCCATGCCGATGACACGGTGGCGCACACCGCAGATGACACGCGCGCCCCAGATCACCAGACGCAGCCAGGTGGTGCACATCCAGTACAGGGGTGTGCCACTGACGAAGATCGAGCACAGCACCACGGCCGTGGCGATGGGCACCACCGTGACCAGCATCCACAGCATGAACAGCGCAGAGCGCAAGGCGGCGAAAAGCTTCGCGCTCAAGGACTCAACACCGTTGCGCCATCGACACTCAGCGGCCAAGCGGCCGACGCGGATCCGGCTACGCGGGGGGTCAAGTCAATCCGCCGGACTGCGAATCACGCACGTGGGCGCGTTCCAGCATGTGCGTGGCCAGTTCGGCCAGATCGGTGTGCACGAAGGTACCCGGCACCTGCTCGATCAGGCTGGCCAGCTGGCCCGCGTCGAGCGGCGCGGCGCGGCCAGAGCGCACCAGGTGCGGCTCGCAGCCCGCGGCCTGCGCCGCCTGCAGGTCGCGCAGCGTATCGCAGACCATCGGCACCATCGCCAGATCGACGCCGTAGCGCCGGCCAATGTCGAGCAACATGCCCGGCATCGGCTTGCGGCAATCGCAGTCGTCCTGGGCCGTGTGCGGGCAGAAGAACACCGCATCGATACGCCCGCCCAGCGCCTGAAGCTTGCGCAACATGTGCGCATGCACCGCATTCACCGAGCTCATGTCGATCATGCCGCGGCCGATGCCCGATTGGTTGGTGGCCACCACCACGTGCCAGCCGGCATGGTTGAGCCTGGATACCGCCTCCAGCGCGCCCGGCACCGCGACCCACTCTTCCGGCGCCTTGATGTGGTCCTCGCGGAACTCGTTGAGGATGCCATCGCGGCCCAGGATGATGAGTTTGGGGATTGGTTGCATGGCGGGGCCCGGTGGGTGGGTACGATGGGCTGGCGGATCAGGCGGCGAGCCGGGACAGATCGGCGACGCGGTTCATGGCGGCATGCAATTCACTGAGCAGGGCCAGGCGGTTGGCGCGCAGCGCCGGATCGTCGGCGTTGACCATGACCTTGTCGAAGAACTCGTCCACCGGCATCTTCAGCGCCGCCAGTGCCTGCAGCGAGCCGGCCAGGTCACCGGCATCGAAGGCCGCATTGGCGCGTGCCGCCACGCCCTGCAGCGCTGCATGCAGCGCCACCTCGGCGGCATCGCTGAGCAGCGCGCTGCGCACGCCGCCCGGTGCGGCGCCGTCGGACTTCTTCAGGATATTGCCCACGCGCTTGTTGGCCGCAGCCAGCGCCGGCGCCTCGGGCAGCGCGGCAAACTTGCGCAGTGCGGCCAGCCGCGCCGGCAGCTCGGCCCAGCGCTCGGGGCGCAGCTCCAGCACCGCGTCGACCTCCTGAGCGCTGTGGCCCTGCTCGCGCAGGTAGCCGACCAGGCGTTCGCGCAGGAACAGCGCCAGTTCGGCCTGCGCCTGGCCGTGTTGCGGGCCGAAGGCCTTGAAGGCCTGCAGCACCAGGGCTTCGGTGTCCAGTGGCAGTGCGCGCTCGATCAGCATGCGGATCACGCCCAGCGCATGGCGGCGCAGCGCAAACGGGTCCTTGTCGCCGCTGGGCAGCTGGCCGATGCCGAACAGGCCGGCCAGCGTCTCCAGCTTGTCGGCCAGCGCCACCGCCACGCCGGCGGGCCGGCGCGGCAGCTCGTCGCCGGCGAAACGCGGCTTGTAGTGGTCTTCGATGGCGAAAGCCACGTCCTCGGTCTCTCCATCGTGGCGCGCGTAGTAGCCGCCCATGACGCCCTGCAGCTCGGGAAACTCGCCGACCATGTCGCTCACCAGGTCGGCCTTGGCCAGCAGCGCAGCGCGGTCGGCGCTTTGTGCCAGCGCCGGCCCACCAAGCTGTTGGCCGATGGCGCGCGCCAGAGCGCGCACGCGCTCGACGCGCTCGCCCTGCGTGCCGAGCTTGCCGTGATAGACCACCCGGGCCAGCGCCGGCACGCGCGATTCGAGCGTCTTCTTGCGGTCCTGGTCGAAGAAGAACTTGGCATCGGCCAGGCGCGGGCGCACCACGCGCTGGTTGCCTTCGATGATGCGGCTGGCATCGGCCGGCCGGATGTTGCTGACCACCAGAAAATGCTTCGTCAGCCGGCCCTCGGCATCGACCAGCGGGAAGTACTTCTGGTTGGCCTTCATCGTCAGGACCAGGCACTCAGCCGGCACGTCCAGGAACTTTGGGTCGAACTGGCAGGCCAGCACGTTGGGCCGCTCGACCAGACCGGTGACCTCGTCGAGCAGCGCATCGTCGTCGATCGGGCGCAGGCCCAGCGCATCGGCCGCAGCCAGCAACTGGCGCACGATCTCGGCGCGGCGCTCGGCGAAGCCCGGGGTCACCGCGCCTTCGGCCTGCAGCTGCTGCGCATAACTGTCGGCGTCGCGTAGCAGCAGCGGCGATTCGGCCGCCTCGAAGCGGTGGCCGTGGGTGGTGCGGTGCGCCTGCAGGCCGAGCACGCCGACCGGCACGACATTGTCGCCATGCAGTGCGACCAGGCCGTGCGCCGGTCGCACGAAGTGCACACTCGTCCAGCCGTCGGCCAGCTGGTAGCTCATGACCTTGGGGATCGGCAGCTTGATCAGGGCCTCGTCCAGTGCCTTCTGCAGCCCTTCGGCCAGTGTGGGGCCTGGAATGCGGCTGTCGTGGAACAGCGCTTCGGCCTTGCCCTCGCCCTGGCGCTTGAGCTGCGACACGGGCACGTCAGTCGCGCCGACAGCGGCCAGCTTCTTCAGCAGCGCCTGGGTCGGCTGGCCGTTGGCATCGAGCGCCACCGCCACGGGCATCAGCTTTTGCAGCAACTGCCGGTCAGCCGCCTTCGGCGCCACGCCGGTGATGTGCACCGCCAGGCGGCGCGGCGAGGCGTAAGCGCTGATGCGCGCATCGGCGGCGGCCAGTCCCTGCGCCTTCAGCGAATCAGCCACCAGCGTCGAGAAGGCCTCGCCCAGCTTCTTCAACGCCTTGGGCGGCAATTCCTCGACGAAGAGCTCGACCAGCAGGTTCTTGTGCGTCATGTTCAGGCCGCCTTCTTGGCCAGCTGCGCAGCCACCTCGTCGGCCCACTCGCGCGGTGCCATCGGGAAGCCCAGCCGGGCGCGGCTGTCCAGGTAGCTCTGCGCGACGGCGCGCGCCAGGTTGCGAATGCGGCCGATGTAGGCGGCGCGCTCGGTGACGCTGATCGCGCCGCGCGCATCCAGCAGGTTGAAGGTGTGCGCGGCCTTCAGCAGTTGTTCATAGGCTGGCAACGCGAGTTGCTGCTCCATGAGGTACTTGCTCTGCCGCTCGTGCGCGCCGAAGGCGTGCAGCAGGAATTCCACGTCGCTGTGCTCGAAGTTATAGGCGCTTTGCTCGACCTCGTTCTGGTGATAGACATCGCGGTAGGTCAACGCGCCCCCAGGGCCGCCGCGCTGCGGCAGCCCACCCCCCGTGGGGGTCACGCCGGCTTGGGAGCGGCCCGGCGCCGGCGTGATGCCCTCGGCCCACTGCAGGTCGAACAGGCTTTCCACGCCCTGGATATACATCGCCAGCCGTTCCAGGCCGTAGGTGATCTCGCCGGTGATGGGCTTGCAGTCGATGCCGCCCACCTGCTGGAAGTAGGTGAACTGCGTGACTTCCATGCCGTTGAGCCAGACCTCCCAGCCCAGGCCCCAGCAGCCGAGCGTGGGGTTCTCCCAGTCGTCCTCGACGAAGCGCACGTCGTTGCGCTTCAGGTCGAAGCCCAACGCCTCCAGACTGCCCAGGTACAGCTCCAGGATGTCGGCCGGCGCCGGCTTCAGCACCACCTGGTACTGGTAGTAGTGCTGCAGGCGGTTCGGGTTCTCGCCGTAGCGGCCGTCCTTGGGGCGACGGCTGGGCTGCACGTAGGCGCACCTCCACGGTTCGGGGCCCAGCGCGCGCAGGAAGGTGGCGGTGTGGCTGGTGCCGGCGCCCACCTCCATGTCGTAGGGCTGCAGCAGCGCGCAACCCTGGCGGTCCCAGTAGTCCTGGAGCGTGAGGATGATCTGCTGGAAGCTGCGCATCGGTGGGGGCCCGGGGTTCGGCGTAAACCGCTGATTCTACGAAGCCCACCTCGGGCCAGGCCTTGCGCCAGTCCGGGCACGAACCACCACGCACGATCTGCTGATCGCAGGCGCCACGGCGGTCGATGGCACGGGCGCGGCTGCGGTGACGGCCAGGCCAGGTGGGACGAGACCTTTTCGCCCAGCATCCACCACGGTGTGACGACGCCGGTGATGGGCCACTGCCGCGTCGGCTTCGCACCCCTGCGCGAGGGGCCCAAGGCGAAGAGCACGACGGACCTGATCGACCTGATGCAAGGCGTGGAGGACATCCCAGCCGTGGTGCTGGCCGAAGGCGTGCGCTTCGACTGGGAGAGTTGCCTGGGCACCTGGGTCGCAGGCCAGTGCGTGCAGTGCGACGGCCAGCTCAGCGGAGCCCGTCCGGGCGCGCTGGTGCGCGCGGGACGCTGAGGCACAGCGCGATCACCAGGCCGGCCAGCACCAGCCAGGGCCACAGGCCGAAACGCGCACTCCACCAGGCGAACGGCGTGAGCCCCTCGCGCCCCTGCACGCGGCCTTCGAGCACGCCCCGCGTGAAGGGCGGCAGCTTGGCCACCAGCTGGGCGCGGTGGTCGATGATCGCCGTGGCACCGGTGTTGGTGGCACGCAGCATCGGGCGCTGGAACTCCAGCGTGCGCATGCGCGAGATGTGCAGATGCTGATCGACCGCGATGGTGTCGCCGAACCAGCCGATGTTGCTGACGTTGGCAAAGATCGTCGGCGCGAGCGCCGGGTCGATGAAGCGCCGCGCCAGCTCGGCACCGAACAGGTCTTCGTAGCAGATGTTGGGGGCGATGCGCTCACGCCCGACCTTGAATGAAGGCGCGTTGCGCGGCCCGCGCGCGAAGTCGCCGAGCGGGATGTTCATCATTTCGGTGAACCAGCGAAAGCCCGTGGGGATGAACTCGCCGAAGGGCACCAGGTGCACCTTGTCGTAGCGGTAGGGGTCACCGCCCAGCCTGGCGGCGGACAGGCCCAGCACCGAGTTGGTATAGCCGCTGCGGTAATCGCCCAGCGGCACGCCGATCAGCCCCGCCTGGGCCGAGGTTTCGAAGCGCGCGCGCAGCGCCGGCCAGTAGCCGGGCACCAACTCCGCCAATTGCTCCGGCAGCAGCGGCACCGCCGTCTCCGGCGCCATCACCAACTCGCCGCGTGCAATGCCCACGGCATGGGCCATCCAGGCCAGCGCCTGCGGCATGTGTTCGGCGGCGAACTTCTGATCCTGCGACACGTTGCCTTGCAGCAGCGACACGCTCAGCTCGCTGACGGGTTGGCTGAATTCGCGCGTGCCGACCGCAGCCGACAGCAGCGGCACGAGCCCGGCCACCGCCAGCGCCGCGAGCGCCTGGCGCGGCTGGACACGCAGGTGCCAGGCGGACGCCAGCAGCGCCGCCAGCAGCGCGCAGCCCATGCCGATGCCGCTGACGCCGATCCATGGCGCCCAGGCGGCCAGCGGTCCGTCGATCTGCGCGTAGCCGCTGGCCAGCCAGGGAAAGCCGGTGAAGATCACCGTGCGCGCCAGTTCGGCCAGCAGCCACAACACGGCGAACAGCGCCGCATCGACGGCGACGCGACCACGTCGCCAGCGCGCAAACAGCGCCATGGCCGCGGCCAGGTAAAGAGACAAGGCCATGCACAGCAGCGCCACCGCCAGCACGGCCAACCACGCCGCAAGGCCGCCGTAGCGATGCAGGCTGATGAACAGCCACCACACGCCGGCCCCGAGCCAGGCGCTGCCGAAGAGCCAGCCGAGCAGCGCCGCGCGCAGCGGTGCGGCGCGCCACACCAGCGCCGCCAGCACGGCCATGCAAAGAATGGGCAGCCACCACAGGGCCGTATGCACGAAGGCCAGCGTCTGCAATGCGCCCAGCGCCGCCACGACCAAGGCCTGCGGCAGCAGCGCAGGCGCTGCGTTGCCCGTGCTCAAGCCGTGTCGCTCGGGGTCTCGCGATCGGCCAGGCGCGACACTCGGAACCAGCGCACGGCGCCGCCACGCGCCAGCATCACGGAAAAGCGCAGCCCGCCCACGTCGACGGTCTCGCCGCGCCGCGGCACGCGGCCCAGCTCGTGCGCGACCAGGCCGCCGATGGTGTCGAAATCAGCCTCGGGCAAGTGCAGGACGAAGGCTTGGTTGACCGAGGCAATGGAGGTGTCTCCGGCCACGCGGTGCGTGCCGTCGGCGAGCGTATAGACGCCGCTCTCCTCGTCGTGGTCGTCGAACTCGTCCTCGATCTCGCCGACGATCTCCTCGAGCACGTCCTCGATGGTGATCAGCCCGGCGGTCTGGCCGAACTCGTCGATGACGATGGCCAGGTGGTTGCGGTTGGAGCGGAAGTCGCGCAGCAGCTCGTTCAGGCGCTTGGACTCGGGCACGAACACCGCCGGGCGCAGCAGAGTGCGCAGGTTCAGCTCGGGCGCGCGCTGCAGCTTGAGCAGGTCCTTGGCCATGAGAATGCCGATGACGTTGTCGCGACGGCCGTCGTACACCGGGAAACGCGAATGCCGCGTGTCGATGACCAGGCCCAGCAGTTCGTCGTAGGGCGCGTCGATGTCGAGCAGATCCATGCGCGGCGCCGCCACCATCACGTCGCCGGCGCTCATGTCGGCCATGCGCAACACGCCTTCGAGCATCAGGCGCGACTCGGGCTCGATCAACTCGCGCTGCTCTGCATCCGCCAGCGTGGCGATCAGTTCGGCGCGTGAATCGAGCCCCGGGGAGATGAACTCGACCAAGCGGTCGAAGAGCGAGCGCTTGTCAACTTCGGTGCGCGCGTGCCGGGCAGGCTGGGGGTCGGACACAAGGGGTGTCGGAAGTGAAATCATGCGAAGAATACCCCAGCGTGGCGCGGGCCGGGCCGAGACGGACATACGTGCACGGTGGCATAGGTCCTGCAAACCGGTACGGCCTGGGTGCGGCGTGCGTCCCTGTCCAGCAGGCCCATGGGTGGGCAGATGACCCGATGGCGTCTGAGAGAGATCGGCCTGGCACCGAGCCGGCGCATGCGCCGGGCGCACCGGCCGCGCCACAGGCAAGACGGCGTGCACGCTCCACCCCAATCGGCGCGCAGTCTGCGCGCATTGTCTGCGTCGCAGAAGGCTGTCAGCGCATAAGGCTTGACAGCGGGCTGCCCTTGAAGGACAGTCCGGCGCCCTCATCTATCCGGGTTGCGCTTACGAGGAGCCCACGCCATGTCTCAAGCTTTGATTCCCGCCACCATCCTCACCGGTTTTCTCGGTTCGGGCAAGACCACCTTGCTCAAGCGCGTGCTCAGCGAGGCCCATGGCCAGAAGATTGCCGTCATCGAGAACGAGTTCGGCTCGGAGAACATCGATAACGAGATCCTGGTGCAGGACAGCCGCGAGCAAATCATCCAGCTGAACAACGGCTGCGTGTGCTGCTCGATCCGCGAGGATCTGCGCACCACGCTGTCCGACCTGGCCGAGAAGAAGCGTAAGGGCGAACTCGACTTCGATCGAGTGGTCATCGAGACCACCGGCCTGGCCGACCCCGGCCCGGTGGCACAGACCTTCTTCATGGACGACGAGATCGCCGAGTGCTACCTGCTCGATTCGATCCTGACGCTGGTCGACGCCAAACACGCCGAAGACCAGCTCGACCTGCGCCAGGAGGCGCGCCGCCAGGTCGGCTTCGCCGACCAGATCTTCATCAGCAAGTCCGATCTGGTCGAACAGGGCCAGGTCGATGCGCTGATCCACCGCCTGAAGCACATGAACCCGCGCGCACCGCAGCGGCAGGTGCATTTCGGCGAGGTCCCGATCGCCGAGGTCTTCGATTTGCGCGGCTTCAATCTGAGCGCCAAGATCGACATCGACCCGGAGTTCCTGAACGCCGCGGCTGCGCATGGGCATGCTGACCACGACCACGATCATGTGCACGGCGAAGACTGCGACCATCCGCACCACCACGTGCACGACGATGACGTGAAGTCCTTCGTCTTCCAGGCCGAGCGCCCGCTGAACCCGGCCAAGCTCGAGGATTTCCTGGGCGCGATCGTGCAGGTCTACGGTCCGAAGATGCTGCGCTACAAGGGCGTGCTGCACATGAAGGGCAGCGAGCGCAAGGTCATCTTCCAGGGCGTGCACCAGTTGATGGGCAGCGACCTCGGCCCAAAGTGGGCGCCGGGCGAGAAGAAGATCAGCAAGATGGTCTTCATCGGCATCGATCTGCCCAAGGACATCCTGCTTCAGGGACTGGAGCAATGCGTGTCCTGAGCAGCAATTCACGATGGCCCGGCTGGGTGGGTCGGCGTGTCGCACGCTCGGCCGGATTCAGCGCCAGCATGGTGGCTACAATCCGCGCGCTTGAACGAGCGGGCTGCGCCCAAGCCCGGCCACAAGAGCGACGGCACCAGGCCCATTTCCCGAGAGATTTCCGGCAAGGAGACCCCAATTGAACAAGACGCTGGCCAAGGGCGCCGCGACCGCAAGCAAGAAGATGCCGGCCAAGGCTGTGGCGGCGAAACCCGCCGTGGCGCCGACTGCACCCAAAGCGGAGGCACCCGCACCGGCGGCCAAGCCGGCGCCGCGCCCGAGCACGCGCTCGACGTCTCGAGCGCAGGCCATTCCCGCTCCGGCACCTGCGCCGATCACCAATCGCTTCACCGACCGCTTTGCGCCGGCGCGGGCGCCCGTGAGGAGCCATGACGAACCGGATGTGTTCAAGCCCGTGGCCAAGCCGGATCCGAAACTGGCCAACGCGTGGAAGAGCAAGGCAGCCCGCGATCTGACCGAGGCCGAACTGCTGGCCATGCCGGAAAGCGAGTTCATGAACGAAAAGCAGCGCGAGTTCTTTCGCCTGCGCCTGCAGGCACTGAAGGACGACCTGCTGTCCAACGCGGGCGAGACCACCGAGCACTTGCGCGAAGACACCTCGATCGTGCCGGATCCCGCCGATCGCGCAACCATCGAGGAAGAGCATGCGCTGGAATTGCGCACCCGCGATCGAGAGCGCAAGCTGCTGAAGAAGATCGGCCAGTCGCTGGCGCGTGTCGAGGCCGGCGACTACGGCTTCTGCGACGAGACGGGCGAACCGATCGGTCTGGCACGCTTGCTTGCCCGGCCGACGGCCACGCTGTCGCTCGAGGCACAGCAGCGGCGCGAGATGAAGCAGAAGATGTTCGGTGACTGAGCGCGAACCTGGGCCCGCACGTGCATACTGGCGCATCGTTCACGAAGGCCGGCCCCCTCCGTGGCGCGGGCTAGACGTTCAGACAAGCTCGTGTCGGCCTGCCGGCTTGCATCTGCTTTGATGCCCAGAAACCCCAACCGGGCGCTGTGATGGCGGAAAACAAGGACGGCGACAGCTTCTTCCGCAAAGTGGTGCGCTTCGTGTCCAACCCGGCCACGGATTGGGCCGACCTCGGCACGAAGCAAGACGATACGCGCGAGCTCGACCTCGAGAAGTCCGAGCTCAAGGCGATGGTCGAGCGCAAGCGACGCAACGACTTCGTGCGCAAGCGCGAGTTCGACATGCTGCGCAAGGTGCGGCGCGAGGGGCTATCACCCGAACAGCTGGCCACGCTGGGCGGCTCGTCGCGCCTGGACGATTCCGAGGCGCGGCAGTCCGAAAACGCCGCTGCCAGGCCCGAGGGCGGCGTCAAGGCGAAGATCGACGAAATCGAACAACAGATGGTCGGCGGCAATTTCACGCCGTCGGGCCGGCGCACCACGGGCTTCTTCAATGCGCCCACCGAGCCTGCCGTGCTGGCGCGCTCGGGTTTGCCGCCGCCTTCCGCAAGTGCCCCGCGGGCTGCCGAAACCGATGAGCTGCCGGCATTGCCACCGCTGCCTGACCTGGACATCGGCATCGACATCGACATGTCAGCGCCGCAGGCATCAGCGCCAGTACCGCCGCCGGCGCCGGTGTTCAGTACGCCGGGGCTGTCTCCGCTGGCTCCGCTTTCGCTGGCGACGACAGGCGACACCGGTGAGTTCGAGCACCGCTTTGGCGTCGAGGTCAGCGAGGTGGTGCATGACCCGGACCTTGACGAGCCGGTGATCGCCTTTGCCAATGCCGACTTCGCGCAGTGCGAGCAGTTGCTTTCGCAGCTCACCGGCGCGGGCGGTGCGCGATCTCAGCACGCCGAAACCTGGCTGGTGCTCTTCGACCTGTATCGCGCCACGGGGCAGCAGGCGCGCTTCGAAGCCCTGGCGGGTGACTATGCCCATCAGTTCGGCTGGTCGGCGCCGCAATGGTTTTCCATGCCCAAGCTGGTCGCCGACGCCGTGGCCGAGGCCGCTGGCGCTGAGCGCAGCAGCAGCGCACAGATAAGCGGCGAGGTCGGCTGGCTCTGCCCCGAACTGCTGGATATCGATGCGGTGGCTCGCCTGCGCTCACAGACGCTGCAGATGCCGCTGCCCTGGGTATTCGACTGGTCGGCATTGCGCAGCGTCGATGCCGAAGCCGCCACCCAACTCTCATCGCTGTTCCGCCACTGGAGCAAGCAGCAGCTGGAGATGCGCTGGATGTCGGGCGAGAACCTCTTTGCCACGCTGCAGGATGCCGCACCGACCGGCGTGCGTGATGCCGACCCGGCGTTTTGGCAGGTGCGCCTGGATGCCTTGCGCCTGGCCAACCGCGCCGACCAGTTCGACGAAGCGGCGATCGACTACTGCGTGACCTACGAGGTCTCGCCGCCGTCGTGGGAACGTACGCGCTGCCACGTGCGCATCAGCGGCTCGGGACTGCATACACACACACCGCCGTTGTCGATGGTCAGCGAGGTCTCGACCGGATTCATGGAATCCGGATTGGTCGACGAGCCTGGCAGCGGCACGCAAGTGGCAAGCATGGAGTTGTCCGGGCAACTGGTGGGCGACATCAGCCAGACATTGAACATGCTCAACGCGCAGCTGGGTCAATCCTTGGTGGTCAACGTGTCCTGCACGAAGCTCATTCGCGTGGACTTCATCGCCGCTGGCGACCTGCTTAACTGGGTGCTGGTCAAGCGCAGTGAAAAGCGAATGGTGCAATTCGTCGATGCGCATCGTCTGGTGGCGCTGTTCTTTGGCGCCATGGGCATCAACGAGCATGCCAAGGTGCAGGTGCGGAAAGTCTGACGCAGCCCCGCGCCGCAGGCGCTGCCCCTGAACGGGGCACCGCCTTCGCCTCGGTGGAGCCAATTCCGCGGCGATTGCTCGTTGACTCACCAGCGGCCGGATACGCGGCCTGATGGCTCGCGCGACAATCGGGCTTGTTCCAGGCCGAAGCGACCCAAGCTCATCCTCATGCATGAATCCGAATCCGCCGTGTTTCACGGCACCACCATCGTCAGCGTGCGCCGTGGCCGCAGCGTCGCGCTCGGCGGCGATGGCCAGGTGACCTTGGGCAACATCGTCGTCAAGTCCAGCGCGCGCAAGGTGCGCAAACTCTTTCGAGACCAGGTGCTGGCCGGTTTTGCCGGGGCCACCGCAGATGCCTTCACGCTCTTCGAGCGCTTCGAGTCGAAGCTGGAAAAGCACCAGGGGCATCTGGTACGCGCCGCCATCGAGTTGACCAAGGACTGGCGCACTGATCGGATGCTGCGCCGCCTCGAAGCCATGCTCGCCGTGGCTGACCGCGAGGCCTCGCTCATCATCACGGGCAATGGCGATGTGCTCGAGCCGGAGCACGGCATCATCGCCATCGGCTCCGGCGGCGCCTATGCCCAGGCGGCAGCGCGCGCACTGCTTGCGCATACCGAAATGTCACCGGCCGAGATGGTAAAGAAGTCGCTCGAGATCGCCGGCGACATCTGCATCTACACCAACCAGAGTCATGCCATCGAGACCTTGGAATGAGCCTCATGACGCCACAGGAGATAGTCTTTGAACTCGACCGCCACATCGTCGGCCAGCATGGCGCGAAACGCGCCGTGGCGATTGCGTTGCGCAACCGCTGGCGCCGCCAGCAGGTGCAAGAGCCGATGCGCGGCGAGATCACGCCGAAGAACATCCTGATGATCGGGCCGACCGGCGTGGGCAAGACCGAGATCGCGCGCCGCTTGGCGCGGCTCGCCGATGCACCCTTCATCAAGGTCGAAGCCACCAAGTTCACCGAAGTGGGCTACGTCGGCAAGGACGTCGACAGCATCATCCGGGATCTGCTGGAAGTGGCCGTCAAGCAAGAGCGCGACCTGCAAATGAAGCGCAAGCGTGGCTTGGCCGAGGATGCCGCCGAGGAGCGCGTGCTCGACATCCTGGTGCCACCGCCGCGTGCGGAATTCGGCGTCAGCGTTTCGCCCAGCGCCGACAACACCGCGCGCCAGGTGATGCGCAAGCGCTTGCGCGAAGGGCTGCTCTCCGAGCGCGAGATCGAGGTCGAACTTGCCGAATCACGTCCTGCACTGGAGATCATGGGCCCGCAGGGCATGGAGGAGATGGCCGAGCAGTTGAAGGGCCTGTTCTCCAGCATGGGCCAGGGCAAGCGCAAGGCACGCAAGCTGAAGATCGGCGAGGCGTTGAAGTTGCTGGTCGATGAAGAAGCCGGCAAGCTGGTGAACGACGACGAGATCAAGGCCGCCGCACTGGCCAATGCCGAGAACAACGGCATTGTCTTCATCGACGAGATCGATAAGGTGGCGTCGCGCAACGAACATGGCGGGCCGGAAGTGTCGCGCCAAGGAGTGCAACGCGATCTTCTGCCTTTGGTGGAAGGCACCTCGGTGAACACCAAGTACGGCATGGTCAAGACCGACCACATTCTGTTCATTGCCTCGGGTGCGTTCCACCTGGCCAAGCCGAGTGACCTGATTCCTGAACTGCAGGGTCGCTTTCCGATCCGCGTGGAACTGGGCTCATTGAGCGTGGCCGACTTCGAGGCAATACTCACCAGCACGCACGCCAGCTTGGTCAAGCAGTACCAGGCACTGATGGCCACTGAAGGCGTGACGCTGGAGATCTCGCCCGAAGGCGTACGGCGCCTCGCACAGATTGCCTTCGACGTGAACGAGAGCACCGAGAACATCGGTGCACGCCGCTTGGCCACGGTGATGGAGCGCCTGCTTGACGAGATCAGCTTCGATGCCCCAAATTGCCAGGGCCAGACCGTGCATGTCGACGAGGCCATGGTGAATCAGCGCCTGGCGGAACTGGCGAGGAACGAGGATCTGTCGCGCTACATCCTCTGAGGCCTGCAAAGACCAGGTGCGGGCCGGACGTGCCTCAGGACCCGAACCTGCTCGATTGGATGCGCAGCAGGCCGTCGAAGATCAGGGACTCGACGGTCTCGAATGCCAGGTCGGTGATCGGGGCAAGCTTGACTGCCGCGCCGCCGGTCATGAACAGTGCCGGCGCCTCGCCCGTGTGCTCCAACAACTTGCGGTGCTGGCGTTCGACCGCCCCGGCAATCGCGTTGGCACCGCCGCTCATCAGCGCGTCGCTGGTGTTGGTGGGGAAATCGACCACGTCACCCGTCGGAAACTTCAACCCGGCAGTGCCCATCTCCAGCGCCTTGAGCATCAGGCCAAAGCCGGGCAGGATCAGCCCGCCCAGGAACCGTCCTTCCGCGTCGATGGCGTCCACCGTCGCCGCGGTACCGATCATCACCACCAGTGCCGGACGCGGAGGCCCGGATGCGAGCAGGCGCGCGCGCGCGCCGATCAAGGCCACCCAGCGATCGGCGCCGAGCCGGTTCGGATGGTCGTAGCCGTTCACCAGGCCGGCCTCACGCGGCGACGGCACCACCCAGTGCGGCTCGGTGTCCCACAGCTCCATTTGCTCCTCGACGCGGCGCCGCACCGCATCGCCAGCCACTACGCAGCCGAGCATGGTGCGCGGCACGGGGAGGTGCTTCCAGTCGGTCTCCGAGAGCGTATCGATGGTTTCCAGGAATACCGCGCCTTGCGCCAGCACGGCCGCACCCGGCAGCGCCGCCGCATACAGCGCCCACTTCAGGCGTGTATTGCCGATGTCGATGGCGAGAAAGCTCATGCTCAACGGCGTCAAGCGCCAAGGTTCAACGAGCCGCGAGCCTAGCAGGCGAATGGGCAGTGTGTCTGACGCTCGTCAACGCCGAACGGTGCAAACTCGGGAAAACCATGAGACCGGGTGGTCGGGCACCCGAACCGAGCGTCAGCGTGGGCGTGGAATGACATCATGGAACGTAGACAATGCCTGAATGCACGATTTGAACTGATCCCCCACTCTTCGAGCCACCCGCCATGACCGACCTGTCCGCTGAATTCAAGGCGCTTGCCAACTACCGCGCAAAGCACAAGGTGCGCTTCGTGACTGCGGCGTCGCTGTTCGACGGCCACGACGCAGCCATCAACATCATGCGACGGATTCTGCAGGGCATGGGGGCCGAGGTCATCCATCTGGGCCACAACCGCTCGGTCGACGAGGTCGTGACCGCCGCGCTGCAGGAAGACGCTCAAGGTATCGCCCTCAGCAGCTACCAAGGCGGCCATGTCGAGTACTTCAAGTACATGGTCGAACTGCTGCGCAGCCGCGGCGGCGCGCACATCAAGGTATTCGGTGGCGGTGGCGGCGTGATCGTGCCTGCTGAAATCAAGGAGTTGCAGGCCAGTGGCGTGACACGCATCTACAGCCCCGAAGATGGCCAGCGCATGGGTCTGGCAGGAATGATCGGCGAGATGCTGATGATGAGCGACCAGGACTTGTCTCCCCATGCGCCGAAGGAACTCGGCGCCATCCGCGGCCCGGGCGCGGCGCCGCGCCGCGCGCTGGCCCAGCTCATCACCGCACTGGAGAACGGCAAGGTCGCCGAGCCGTTGAAGGCGCAGATGCAGGACATGGCCAAGGCCGCCATCACGCCGGTATTGGGCATCACCGGCACGGGTGGGGCAGGCAAGAGCAGCCTGACCGATGAGCTGATCCGCCGCCTGCGGCTCGACCAGGACGACGCCCTGCAGATCGCCGTGATCAGCATCGACCCTTCGCGACGCAAGAGCGGAGGCGCGCTGCTTGGCGACCGCATCCGCATGAATGCCATCTCGCCGTGGCGCGCGGCCAGTGCCGACGACGACGGCACACGTGTATTCATGCGCAGCCTGGCCACGCGCGACTTCGGCAGCGAGATCAGCCAGGCCCTGCCCGATGTGCTGTGCGCATGCAAGGCGGCCGGCTTCGACCTGATCGTCGTCGAAACCTCCGGCATCGGCCAGGGCGACGCGGCCATCGTGCCGCTGGTGGACGTACCTATGTATGTGATGACGCCCGAGTTCGGCGCGGCCAGCCAGCTGGAGAAGATCGACATGCTCGACTTCGCCGAATTCGTTGCCATCAACAAGTTCGACCGCAAGGGTGCGGCCGACGCGATGCGCGATGTGGCCAAACAGGTGCAGCGCAACCGCGAAGCCTTCAAGTCCGCGCCCGACGACATGCCGGTGTTCGGCACCATGGCCAGCCGCTTCAACGACGACGGTGTGACCGCGCTGTATCAGGCGCTGAAGCCCAGGCTGAGGTCTCTTGGCCTGAAGCTTGGCGATGGGACCCTGCCAAAGGTGCAAACCCGGCACAGCACCCATCAGGTGCCGATCGTGCCGGGTGCGCGCGTGCGCTACCTGGCCGACATTGCCGACGTCGTGCGCGGCTACAAGCGCCACGCCCTCGAGCAATCTCGGCTGGCGCGCGAAGTGCAGCAGCTTCGCGCCACGGCCGGCATGTTGCAGACCGACAAGCCCGACCGCCACCGCGCCATCGAGGCGGTGATCGACCTGGCCGAACAACGCGAAGCCAGCCTCGATGGCCACTCACGCAAGCTGCTGGCCATGTGGCCGGACATGCAAAAGGCCTATGCGGGTGACGAATACGTGGTGAAGATCCGTGACAAGGAGATCCGCACCACGCTGACCCACACCACGCTGTCGGGCAGCAAGGTGCGCAAGGTGGCGCTGCCCACCTATGAAGACCATGGCGAGATCCTGAAGTGGTTGCTGCTGGACAACGTGCCGGGGAGTTTTCCCTACAGCGCAGGCACCTTCGCTTTCAAGCGTGAGAACGAGGACCCGACCCGGATGTTCGCTGGCGAGGGGGATGCGTTTCGGACGAATCGACGCTTCCAGCTGCTCAGTGCGGGGTTGCCGGCCAAGCGCTTGTCCACCGCCTTCGACTCGGTCACGCTCTACGGCAACGACCCCGATCCGCGCCCCGACATCTATGGCAAGGTGGGCAATTCCGGCGTGAGCATCGCGACGCTGGATGACATGAAGGTGCTGTACTCGGGATTCGACCTGACTCATCCTGCCACTTCGGTCAGCATGACCATCAACGGCCCGGCACCGACGATTCTGGCCATGTTCATGAATACGGCCATCGACCAGAACCTCGACAAGTTCAGGCTCGACAATGGCCGCGAACCGACCACCGATGAGACGGCGAAGATCGCCGCATGGGTGAAGGAGAACGTGCGCGGCACGGTGCAGGCCGACATCCTGAAGGAAGACCAGGGTCAGAACACCTGCATCTTCTCCACCGAGTTCAGCCTGAAGGTGATGGGCGACATCGCCGAATACTTCGTGCACCACCGGGTGCGCAACTTTTATTCCGTTTCCATCTCGGGCTATCACATTGCCGAGGCTGGGGCCAATCCGATCAGCCAGCTGGCCTTCACGCTCTCCAACGGTTTCACCTTCGTCGAGGCCTATCTGGCTCGCGGCATGCACATTGATGATTTCGCGCCGAACCTGAGCTTCTTCTTTTCGAATGGCATGGACCCCGAATACACGGTCATGGGCCGTGTGGCACGACGCATATGGGCGGTGGCGATGCGCGATCGCTACGGCGCCAACGAACGCAGCCAGAAGCTGAAGTACCACGTGCAGACCAGTGGCCGCTCACTGCATGCGCAAGAGATCCACTTCAACGACATCCGTACCACGTTGCAGGCGTTGATCGCCATCTACGACAACTGCAACAGCCTGCACACCAATGCATTCGACGAAGCCATCACGACGCCAACCGAAGACAGCGTGCGCCGGGCCATGGCGATCCAGTTGATCATCAATCGCGAGTGGGGGCTGGCGAAGAACGAGAACCCGAACCAAGGCGCGTTCATCATTGATGAACTCACCGAACTGGTGGAAGAAGCGGTGCTCGTCGAGTTTGAAAAGATCGCCGAACGCGGCGGCGTGCTTGGCGCGATGGAAACCGGCTACCAGCGTGGCAAGATCCAAGAAGAGTCCATGCACTACGAGCTGCAAAAGCATACCGGCGAGTACCCGATCGTCGGGGTGAACACCTTCCGTAATCCACACGGCGACCCGGTGAAGGACACGTTGGAACTTGCACGATCCACTGAGGCGGAGAAGCTCTCGCAGCTGAAGCGCCTTTCAGACTTCCATTCGGCCCATGCCAAGGAGGCGCCGGCGATGCTCAAGCGCCTTCAGATTGCGGTAATGGAGAACGGCAATGTGTTCGAGGTGCTGATGGACGCTGTGCGCTGCTGTTCTTTGGGGCAAATTACGAATGCGCTGTTCGAGGTGGGTGGACAGTATAGACGAAGCATGTAGTTGGACATATATACAAGTCCGAATGGCAAAAGGCCCGGTTCATAATTGAACCGGGCCTTTGCTTCGATACTAGCCTGACAATGTCCTACTTTCACACGGGAACCCGCACTATCATCGGCGCTGAGGCGTTTCACTGTCCTGTTCGGGATGGGAAGGAGTGGGACCACCTCGCTATGGTCATCAGGCTTGACTAGTTGTCGCCCCGCACGAAGGCGTGGTGACCAATTCACAGAATCAAATCAGCAGATTGCGTTCAACTGGCATAACCCGCAGTGACATCATGTCAAAGTTATAGGGTCAAGCCTCACGAGCAATTAGTATCGGTTAGCTCAATGCATTACTGCGCTTCCACACCCGACCTATCAACGTCCTGGTCTAGAACGACTCTTCAGGGGGCTCAAGGCCCCGGCAAGACTCATCTTGAGACGAGTTTCCCGCTTAGATGCTTTCAGCGGTTATCTCTTCCGCACTTAGCTACTCGGCGATGCCACTGGCGTGACAACCGATACACCAGAGGTG
>DASQFA010000404.1:0-2744 GCA_035633375.1 Rubrivivax sp. | reverse complement strand
ACTACAAGGCGCAGCGCACGCCCATGCCCGAGCCGCTGGTGCAGCAGATCGAGCCGATCCACGAGGCCGTGCGCCTGCTCGGCTGGCCGGTGCTCGAGGTGCCCGGCATCGAGGCCGACGACGCCATCGGCACCCTGGCGCGCATGGCCGCCGAAACGGGGCACAAGGTCATCATCTCCACCGGCGACAAGGACCTGGCGCAACTGGTCAACGTGCAGGTGACGCTGATCAACACCATGAGCAACGAGACGCTCGATGTCGCGGGGGTGCAGGCCAAGTTCGGCGTGCCGCCCGCGTCCATCGTCGACTACCTGGCGCTGATGGGCGACGCGGTGGACAACGTGCCCGGCGTGGACAAGGTCGGCCCGAAGACCGCTGCCAGGTGGATTGCCGAGTACGGCTCGCTCGATGGTGTCATCGCCGCCGCGGGCGGCATCAAGGGTGCCGTCGGTGACAACCTGCGCAAGGCACTGGACTGGCTGCCCACCGGCAAGCGCCTGGTCACCGTGCGCACCGATTGCGACCTCTCGGCGCAATTGCCCGGCTGGCCCGGTCTGGAACAACTGTCGATGCGCGACGTAAACCGGCCCGGCCTGCTCGACTTCTTCGTGCGCTATGGCTTTCGCACCTGGCGCAAGGACCTCGAGGAGTCGTTGCAGGAGCCGGCGCAACCGGTGGCCGAAGGCCATGCGGCGGACGCCGCGGCCGAGCGCACGGCTGCAGGCACGCTCAGCGGCGCGGCCGGCTTGCCGCTGGCGCGCGAGTATGAAACGGTGCTCGGCTGGGAGCGCTTCGAGCACTGGCTGCAACAGATCCGGGCTGCCGAGCTGGTGGCGCTGGACACCGAGACCGATTCGCTCGATGGCATGCGCGCGCAGATCGTCGGCATCTCCTTTGCCACCCAGCCCGGCATCGCCGCCTATGTGCCGCTGCGCCACGACTACCCGGGCGCGCCCGTGCAGCTGCCGCGCGACGAGGTGCTGGCGCGGCTTGCGCCTTGGCTGCAGGACGACGGCGCGGCCAAGGTCGGGCAGAACATCAAGTACGACCTGCATGTCTTTGCCAACCACGGCGTCGAGGTCAAGGGCTATCGCCACGACACCCTGCTACAGAGCTATGTGCTCGAGGCGCACAAGCCGCATGCGCTGGAGAGCCTGGCCGAGCGCCATCTGGGCCGCGAGGGCCTGAGCTACGAGGCGCTGTGCGGCAAGGGCGCGAACCAGATCTCCTTCAGCCAGGTGGACATCGACAAGGCCGCCCAGTACTCGGGCGAGGACAGCGAAATGACGCTGCAGGTGCACCAGGCGCTGTGGCCGCAGATCGAGGCCGAAGCCAAGCTGCGCTTCGTGTACGAACAAATCGAGATGCCCACCAGCCAGGTGCTGCTGCGCATCGAACGCACGGGAGTGCTGATCGACACGCAGCAACTCGCGCTGCAGAGCAAGGACCTGGGCGAACGCCTGGTGGCGCTGGAGAGCCAAGCCTATGCGCTGGCCGGCCAGCCCTTCAACCTGGGCAGCCCCAAGCAGATCGGCGAGATCCTGTTCGGCAAGCTCGGGCTGCCGGTGGTGAAGAAGACTGCCAGCGGCGCGCCCAGCACCGACGAGGAGGTGCTGGAAAAGCTGGCCGAGGACCACCCCTTGCCCAAACGCATGCTCGAGCACCGCAGCCTGGCCAAGCTGAAGGGCACCTACACCGACAAGCTGCCGCTGATGGTGAATCCGCACACCGGGCGCGTGCACACCAACTACGCGCAGGCGGTGGCCATCACCGGCCGGCTGGCCAGCAACGACCCGAACCTGCAGAACATCCCCATCCGCACGGCCGAAGGCCGGCGCGTGCGCGAGGCCTTCATCGCGCCGCCCGGCACGCTGCTCATGTCGGCCGACTACTCGCAGATCGAGCTGCGCATCATGGCGCACATCAGCGCCGACCCGAGCCTGCTGCGCGCCTTTGCCGAAGGCATGGACGTGCACCGCGCCACCGCCAGCGAGGTCTTCGCCGTGCCGGTGAACGAGGTCTCCAGCGAACAGCGGCGTTATGCCAAGACCATCAACTTCGGTCTGATCTACGGCATGGGCGCCTTCGGCCTGGCCAGCGCCCTGGGCATCGAACAGAAGGCGGCGCGCGACTACATCGAGCGTTACTTCGCGCGCTTTGCCGGCGTCAAGCGCTACATGGACGAGACGCGTGTGCGCGCCAAGGAGCTGGGTTATGTCGAAACCGTGTTCGGCCGGCGCCTGTGGCTGCCGCAAATCAACGCCGGCAGCGGCCCGCTGCGCACCGGCGCCGAGCGCCAGGCCATCAACGCACCGATGCAGGGCACCGCGGCCGACCTGATCAAGCTGGCCATGATCGCGGTGCAGAAGGCGCTGGACCGCGAACAGCGCGCCACGCGCATGGTGATGCAGGTGCACGACGAACTGGTGTTCGAGGTGCCGCTGGCCGAGCTGGATTGGGCCCGGGACGCGGTGCCGCGGCTGATGGCCGGCGTGGCCGAACTGTCGGTGCCGCTGCTGGCCGAGGTGGGCGTGGGCCCGAACTGGGACCAGGCGCATTGAAGAGCCTGAGAGCACTTCATGGCCTTGCTTCAGGCGCGGACCTAGAGCGCTCGCTCTAGGCAAAACACGGCAAATTGGGGTGCGCCCCCTATGCCTTGTCGGCAAAGTCCGGACATTCCCGAGCCACAGCCGTGGCCGGGGTAGTGAAGTTCAAACCCAGGAGCCATCATGCGCAGCAAGAAC